>NZ_JAUYNP010000051.1 GCF_030696055.1 Pseudomonas sp.
AAGCAGGCGATGAAGGGCCCGGCCAACTACCTGAACCTGCTGGTCAACAGCGCGCGCATGGAAGGCATGGTGGTGATGACCTACGCCCCACGCTTCCCCGAGGCGGCCCAGGAAATGGGCGGCTGGCTGGCCAGCGGCAAGCTCAAGTCCAAGGAAGACATAGTCAGTGGCCTGACGACCTTCCCGGAGACCCTTCTCAAGCTGTTTAGCGGCGAAAACTTCGGCAAGCTGGTGCTTAAAGTCGATTAACGCCCAAACCCTAACCGGATCGTAGGATGGGCCGCCTAGAAAGGTGATCAGGCAATAACCTACTGCCGGGGCGGCGTAACCCATCATGGCGGCGTCGCCTCGCTCAACCCATCCTACGCAACCGCCATTTCCTCACTCTGCTGTTTGAGCGGCCGCCAGCGGCGCAATAACAGATACAGGGTCGGGATCACCAACAGGGTGAAGAAGGTGCCCACCAGCAGGCCGCCGACTATCACCAGACCGATCTGCTGCCGGCTTTCCGCCCCCGCCCCCGTGGCTATCGCCAAGGGCAGTGAGCCCAGCACCATGGCCCCGGTGGTCATCAGGATCGGCCGCAGGCGCTGCACCGAGGCCTCGATCACCGCGCTGCGCAGCTCACAGCCCTGGCGCAGCAGCACGTTGGCAAACTCGACGATCAGGATGCCGTGCTTGGTGATCAAGCCGATCAGGGTCACCAGGCCGATCTGCGAGTAGATATTCAGGGTGCCGCCGAACAGGCTCAGGGCCAGCAAGGCGCCGGCCATCGACAGCGGCACGCTGAACAGGATGATCAGCGGATCGCTGAAACTCTCGAACTGCGCCGCCAGCACCAGGAAGATAAAGGCCAGGGCCAGGGCGAAGATCAAGGCGATACCGGCGCTGGCGTCCTTGAAATCGCGCGAGGTGCCGGTGTAATCGTACTGGGTCTCGGCCGGGAACACCCCACGAGCGGTTTGTTCCAAGTGATCCAGCACCTCGCCCAGGGTATAACCGCTGCCGACGTTGGCGCTGATGGTCACCGCGCGCAGCTGGTTGAAGTGGTTGAGCTCGCGCGGCGCCACCGTCTCGCGCACCTCGATCAGGTTGGACAGCTGCACCATGCTGTCGTCGCGGCCGCGCACATAGACCCGGTCGAGATCCTGTGGGTTACTGCGATCGACGCCCTGCAACTGCACCAGCACATCGTATTGCTCGCCATTCTGCTTGAAGCGGGTCACCTGGCGGCTGCCGAACAGGCTTTCCAGGCTGCGGCCGATGGTGGCCACGTCGGAACCCACCGCCACCGCCTGCTCGCGATTGACCGCGACCTTCAGCTGCGGCGCGTTGAGTTTGAGGTCGCTGTCCAGGCTTTCCAGGCCCGGATAATCGCGCAGGCCGCTCAGCAGTTGATCCACATAGCCCTGCAACTCGGCATATTCCATCGAAGAGCGGATCACGAAATTCACCGGCTGGCTACGGGCGCTCTGCCCGAGCGGCGGCCGGTTGACCGGGAAGGCGCGTATCCCGGCTATGTCCTGCAGCTTGGGCAGCAGCTCGTTGCGGATCTCGAACTGGCTGCGCGAGCGCTCGCCCCAGTCCGCAAGCTTCATAAAGGAAATGCCCTGGGCCACGGTGGGAAAGCCGGCGATCACCATATAGCGGTTGGTTTCCGGGATGCTGGCGTAGGCCGCCTCGATTTCCCGGGCATAACGCCCGGTGTAGTTGATGGTGGCGCCATCCGGGCCGCTGAACACCCCGATAATGGTGCCGGTGTCCTCGGTCGGCGCCAGCTCGGACTTGAGCCCGGCAAACAACAGCACGCAGGCCAACATGCACAGCAGCAAGCCGCCGAGTACCCGGGCCCAAGCGCTCAAGGCGCGGCCCAGCAAGTGCCGGTAGCCCCGGGTCAGGCCCGCCAGAAAATCCTCGATCAGGTTGTACAGGCGGTTGTGCCTTTCGTTGTTCTGATGCGGCTTGAGCAGCAGCGCGCACATCATCGGCGTCAGGGTCAGGGCGACGAAACCCGACACCAGCACCGCGCCGGCCAGGGTCCAGGCGAACTCGGTAAACAGCTTGCCGCTGGTGCCCTGCATAAAGCCGATGGGGGCGAACACCGCGGCCAGGGTCAGGGTCATGGCCAGCACCGCGAAGGCGATCTCGCGACTGCCCTTCAGCGCCGCCTGCAGCGGCCGCATGCCCGCCTCGATATGCCGGTGGATGTTCTCCAGCATGACGATGGCATCGTCCACCACCAGGCCGATGGCCAGCACCATGGCTAGCAGCGTCAGGGTGTTGATGCTGAAGCCCAGCAACGCCATCAGGGCGAAGGCGCCGATCAGCGACACCGGAATGGTCACCAGCGGGATAAGGGTGGCGCGCAGCGAACGCAGGAAGATAAAGATGATCAGGATGACCAGCGCCACCGCTTCCCAGATGGTGATAAACACGTTGTCGATCGACTCGCGGATAAACAGCGAGTTGTCGTGGGCGATGGCCATTTGCATGCCTGCGGGCAACAAGGCACGCACATCCGGCAGCGCCGCTGCCAGGCCATCGGAGATATCCAGCGGATTGGCCGTGGCCTGCTTGATCACGCCCATGGACACCGCCGGCTGCCCCTTGTAGCGCACTATGCTGCGCTCGTCCTTGGCGGCGATTTCGGCATGACCGACATCGGCCAGGCGCAGCAGATAGCCTTGCGAATCGTCGAGGATCAGGTCATTGAACTGCTCGGGGGTATTCAGGTCGGTTTCCGACAGCACGCTGAATTCGCGTTGCCGCGATTCGATGCGCCCGGCCGGGATCTCCACGTTCTGCCGGCGCAGGGCGTCTTCCACGTCCTGCACGGTGAGGTTGTGCGCGGCGAGCTTTTCCGGGTCCAGCCAGATGCGCATGGCGAAGGTGCGGCCACCGCGAATCTGCACCTCGGAGACACCCGGAATGCTCTGCAGGCGATCCTTGATCACCCGCTCCAGCACATCGGTGATCTCCATGGAGCTGTAGCGCTCGCTGTAGAAGGCAATCCAGATCACCGGCTGGGCGTCGGCCTCGACCTTCTGCACTATGGGCTCGGCGATTTCATCGGGCAGCAGACCGCGCACCCGGCCGAGGCGGTCGCGCACGTCGTTGGCCGCCTCGTCACTGTTGGAGCCCAGGCTGAACTGGGCGGTGATCTGGGTGTTTTCCGAGCGGCTGATGGAGCTGACGAAATCCAGCCCCTCGATGCCGGACAGCACATCCTCGATCGGCTGGGCGACCTGGGACTCCATGATTTCCGGGCTGGCCCCCGGGTAGCTGACGTTGACCGTGACGATCGGCACATCGATATTCGGGTATTCGCGCACGCTCAGCCGGGCATAGGCCATCAACCCCAGCAGCACCAGGATCAGCGACAGCACGCTGGCGAACACCGGGCGGCGGATGCAGATATCCGATAGGGTCATGGCGCGCGCTCCACCACCTTGCTGCGCACCGCCATGCCCGCCCGCACCTTCTGCCAGCCAGCGCCGATCAGGGTCTCGTCACCCCTCAGGCCTTCGCGCACCTCGACCTTGCCAGCCAGGCGCTTGCCCAGCTTGACCTGGCGCAGCTCGACCTTGCCGCCCACCACCAGGTTGACCAGCGACTGCGCGCCCACCGGCATCACCGCCTCTTCCGGGATCACCAGGGCATTCGGCCGCTCGGCCAGGATCACCGAGACTTTGACAAACTGGCCGGGGCGCAGGCGGCGCTCGGCATTGCCGATATGGGCGCGAATCGCCTGGCTGCGCCCGGCTTCATCCAGATGGGGGTTGATGGCGAAGATCTCGCCGCTGAAGCGCTCACCCGGGTAGGCATCCAGGCTGATTTCGATGCCTTGCTGGAGGCGAATCTGGCTGACGGCCTTTTGCGGAATACGAAAATCGACCTTGAGCGGGTCGAGCACTTCCAGATTGACTATATCCTGGCCTTCGCTGAGGTAGTCACCGGGGCTGACCTGGCGCAAACCCAGCACGCCGTCGTAGGGCGCCACTATCTGGGTCTGGTCCAAGCGCGCCTGGGCCAACGCCAGGTTGGCGCGGGCGGCCTGCTGCAGGGCGCTGGCCTCATCCAGGGCCTGGGCATTGCTGGCGCCGCGCTGAAACAGCAGCTGGGCGCGGGCAAATTTCTTTTCCGCCAGGTTGATATTGGCCTGGGCCTGGGCCAGTTCGGCGCGGCTAATAGAGTCATCCAGGCTGACCAGCAGAGCCCCCGCCGTGACGCTCTGCCCTTCGCTAAAATGCAGGCTGGCCAGGCGCCCGGCGATTTCCGGACGAATCATCACCGACTCGTCCGAACGCAAGGAACCGAAGGTGATCAGCTCGTCGCGCACCAGGCTCTTCTCTACCTGCACCACCTCGACCAGGGGGCCTTCGTCAGCCTGGACGGTGGGTCCAGCCAGGGCAAACAGCAAGGATGCGACAGAGAAGACAACGCGCGAACCGACCGACATAAACGACCCCTATTTACTCTAGAGGCTGAGTCTAACGGCCAGGCCGCGATTGTCAGCCGTTAAAGCTGTTTCCCAGTATTAAGACCTTATTGGCGCATACCGCGGCCGCTGACCAGCAAGCGAATGCACACGCCATAGAGCACGGCGGTGGCCACCAGCATAAAGGTGATGGCCACCCCGATGCGGATGTCCGAGACGCCGAGAATGCCGTAGCGGAAGGCGTTGACCATATGCAGCACCGGGTTGGCCAGCGACACCGTCTGCCAGAACTGCGGCAGCAGGCTGATCGAATAGAACACCCCGCCCAGGTAGGTCAGAGGCGTCAGCACGAAGGTCGGGATGATCGAGATATCGTCGAAGTTGCGCGCATACACCGCGTTGATAAAGCCGCCCAGGGAGAAGATGGTGGCGGTCAACAGCACCACCAGCACCGTGATGCCCAGGTGATGCACCGAAAGCTTGGTGAAGAACAGCGACAGCAGGGTGACGATAAAACCCACCGCCAGCCCGCGCAGCACGCCGCCGACCACATAGCCGGTGAGGATGATATGCGGCGACACCGGCGAGACCATCAGCTCCTCGATGGAGCGCTGGAACTTGCTGCCGAAGAAGCTCGACACCACGTTGCCATAGGAGTTGGTGATCACCGACATCATGATCAGCCCCGGCACTATGTACTCCATATAGCTGAAGCCACCCATAGCGCCGATCTGCGTGCCGATCAGCCGGCCGAAGATGACGAAGTACAGCACCATGGTGATAGCCGGCGGCAGCAGGGTCTGCGGCCAGATGCGGGTGAAGCGGCGGATCTCCCGGTGAACTATGGTGCGCAGCGCCACCATGTTGGCGGCAAACTCGGAGTTCAGATAGGCCGTGCTCATACCGCCACCTTCGCCAGGTTCTTCTCCACCAGGGAGACGAACAGCTCCTCCAGGCGATTGGTTTTATTGCGCAAGCTCTGTACCTCGATCTTCTGCTGGGCCAACTGGCGGAACAGCTCGGTGATGCCCTGGCTCTTGTCCACCTGCACCTCCAGGGTGTGGTGGTCGAGCAGCTGCGCCGGATAACCGAGCAGTTGCGGCGGCACCAGTTGCGACTCCTTGAGGTCGAGCAGGAAGGTCTCCACGTGCAGCTTCTTCAGCAGCTCCTTCATGCTGGTGTTCTCGACTATGCGGCCGTGGTCGATGATGCCGATATTGCGGCACAGCTGCTCGGCCTCCTCCAGGTAGTGGGTGGTGAGGATGATGGTGATGCCCTGCTGGTTCAGCTCGGTGAGAAAGCTCCACATCGAACGACGCAGTTCGATGTCGACCCCTGCGGTGGGCTCATCGAGGATCAGCAGGCGCGGCTGATGCACCAGGGCGCGGGCGATCATCAAACGCCGTTTCATGCCGCCGGACAATTCGCGCGACGGCACATTGTGCTTGCCCCACAGGCCCAGCTGATTGAGGTATTGCTCGGCGCGCTCCTTGGCGATGCGCGCGGGAATGCCGTAGTAACCGGCCTGGGTCACCACTATGTCGAAGGCCTTCTCGAACTGGTTGAAGTTGAACTCCTGGGGCACCACGCCCAGGCAGCGCTTGAGCGCCGAGGGCTGCTTGTCCAGGTCATGGCCGAACACATTCACCGTGCCGCTGGTCTTGGTCACCAGGGTGGATAGAATGCCGATGGTGGTGGACTTGCCGGCGCCATTGGGGCCGAGCAAGGCGAAGAAATCGCCTTCGGCCACGTCCAGGTCGATGCCATGCAAGGCCTGGAAGCCATTGCCGTAGGTTTTGGTCAACTGGCGGATGGACAGAGCGGTACTCATAAAAAGGTGCGCACCTGGTAAAGAAGAGAAATTCGCGGGGGCGGCGCCACGGGGCGCCAGCGCTAAGCCGTTCAAGTCTAGCGCCTGGGCGCCGGCCATCGCAGCCCTTTTGCAGGAAAACCACGAGCGACTAAGCAGCCATGGAACCGGGCAGCAGCCTAACAGCGCCGCGCAAAGAAAGAACCCCGCAGCCTCGATGGTGCTAATCGAAGCCATCGATATAAACCTCGCGCAGCGCCTGATTGAGCCCCTATTGAGCAGGCGCGGCCTCTGCCTGGAAATCGCCCATCAGCAGCGGCGCATCCTCGACAAACAGGTGCGGGTAGCACAGGGCCAAATGGCTGAAAAACAGCGTTTCCGGCACATCGGCAAACTGGCCGTGGTCCTGCAGGTATTCCATATAGCGCTCGCCCTGCTGGTTGAACGGATGGAACAGGCTGTCGGTGATGCCATCGAACTCCAGGGGCTCCACCTTGAACATCTGGCACAGCTCCAAGTTGAACGCCGGGGTGGCCTTGACCCAGCGCCCGTCCAGGTACAGCTCGGTATAGCCGTGCATGGCAAACACTTCGCTGCGCAGCATCTCCAGCAGCCGCGGGGTGGCCAGGTGGTTGCGCACATCGGCCAGGCCGATGCGTGCCGGTATCCCGCAATGCCGGGCACTAGCCGCCAACAAGGTGGCCTTGGGCACGCAGTAGCTTTCCCCCGCGAGCAAGGCATGGCTGCCCTTCAGGGTCGCGGGATCACGGCTGAATACATAGGGGTTGTAGCGAATCTGATCACGCACCGCGTAATACAGCTTGACCGCCTGCTGACGCGGATCGCGGCTGGCACCGCGGGACTGCTCGGCGAACTCCACCAGCGCAGGGTGGTCACTATCGATACAGCGGCCGGGTTCGAGGTATTCACGCATCAGGGTTTCTCCATGGCTGAGAAACCAGTCTAGCGACGCCGTTCGAGCGCAGGTCACGACGATTCGGCCAAGCTCACCGCTCTTGTCGCCATTCACTGCGACTAGGCTATTGATGGCGCTTTCCGCGCCCCTCATCACGGAGGATTCTGCATGCTCGCGCTCTGGTTACTTGTCCTGCTGCTCGGCACGGCCTACCTGGCCCATCGCCGCACGCCTGTCTTGCCCGCATTTGGCCTGCTGGCCGCTTACCTGCTTCTGCTAAGCGCCTTCAGCCAGGCGCCGGTCTGGCTGCTGAACAGCTTATGGCTGCTCCTGCTGGCCCTGGCCTTGCCGCTGGCATTGCCGCAGCTGCGCCGCAAATTGATTAGCGCGCCGCTATTCGCCTGGTTTCAACGGGTGCTGCCGCCGATGTCGGCCACCGAACGCGACGCCATCGAAGCCGGCACTGTGTGGTGGGATGGCGAGCTGTTCAGCGGCCGCCCGGACTGGGACAGCCTGCTGGCCTACCCCAAGGCGCAGCTGAGCGAGGAAGAGCAGGCCTTTCTCGACGGCCCTACCGAAGCGCTGTGCGCCATGGTCAGCGACTGGCAGATCGGCCAGCAGATGGACCTGCCCGCCGAGGCCTGGGCGCATATCAAGCGGCACGGATTCTTCGCCCTGATCATTCCCCAGCAATACGGCGGCAAGGGTTTCTCCGCCCTGGCCCACTCCCAGGTGGCGATGAAATTGGCGACCCGCTCGGGCGATCTGGCTTCCACAGTCATGGTGCCCAACTCTCTGGGCCCGGCCGAGCTGTTGTTGCATTACGGCACTGAAGCACAGCGCAATCATTATCTGCCACGCCTGGCCCGCGGCGATGACATCCCCTGCTTCGCCCTTACCGGTCCCCTGGCCGGTTCCGACGCCAGCGCCATGCCGGACAGCGGGATCATCTGCACAGGCCAGTGGCAAGGCGAGCAAGTCATAGGCCTGCGCCTGACCTGGGAGAAGCGCTATATCACCCTGGGGCCGGTCGCCACCCTGCTCGGCCTGGCGTTCAAGGCCTACGACCCGGAGCATCTGCTGGGTGATGAGGAAGACCTCGGCATCAGCCTGGCGCTGGTGCCGACCGATACGCCTGGGGTCGAGATCGGCCGTCGCCATCTGCCCTTGGGCGCGGCCTTTATGAACGGGCCGAACAGCGGCAAGGATGTGTTTATTCCCCTGGACTACCTGATCGGCGGCCAGGCCATGCTCGGCAAGGGCTGGATGATGCTGATGAACTGCCTGTCGGTGGGCCGCTCCATCTCGCTGCCTGCGGTCGGCACCGGCGCGGCCAAGTTCACCAGTCTGGTGACCGGCCAATACAGCCAGATCCGCGAGCAGTTCAATCTGCCGCTGGCCGCCTTCGAGGGCATCCAACAAGCCCTCGCCCGTATCGCCGGCAACGCCTGGCTGATGGACAGTGCGCGCATCCTTACCGCCAATGCGGTGGACCTGGGCGAGAAGCCCTCGGTACTCTCGGCCATCCTCAAGTACCACCTGACCGAGCGCGGCCGCGAGTGCATCGGCCACGCCATGGACGTGCACGGTGGCAAGGGCATCGTCATGGGCCCGAACAACTACCTGGCGCGCGCCTGGCAAGGCGCGCCGATCTTTATCACAGTGGAAGGCGCCAATATCCTCTCGCGCAACCTGATGATCTTCGGCCAGGGCGCGATTCGCTGCCATCCCTATGTGCTCAAGGAAATGGCCCTGGCCAGCCGCGAGGACCAGGAGCAGGCGCTGCTGGAGTTCGATGAACTGCTGCTGCAACACCTGGGCTTCGCCATCGGCAACGCCGCCAGCAGTTGGCTGCTCAGCCTCGGCCTGGGCGTATTCAGCCAGGTGCCGGGCGACCGCATCAGCCGCCCCTACTTCCGCGCCCTCAATCGTCTGGCCGCCGCCTTCGCCTTGCTCGCCGACACCAGCATGATGCTGCTGGGCGGCGAACTGAAACGTCGCGAACGTTTGTCTGCGCGCCTCGGCGACGTACTCAGCCACCTTTATCTGGCCTCGGCGGCGCTCAAGCGCTATCACGATCTGGGCTACCCAGAGCATTCCCAGCCCATGCTGCGCTGGGCCATGGAGGAAAGCCTGAGCCAGGCCGAACAAGCCTTGGATAAACTGCTCGACAACTTCCCCAGCAAACCGCTTGGCTGCGCCCTACGGGTACTGGTCTTGCCCTTCGGCCGTCGCCATAAAGGCCCCAGCGATAAGCTGGATGCCGAGGTCGCGGCCATTATCGGCCGTAATAGCGGCGATCCGGCGCTGGAAGAACTGCTCACTGGCTGTTATCGCCCGCAGACCGAACAGGACCCGGTCGGCGCCCTGCAACAGGCGATGGATCTGTTGCACAGCGTGCAGCCACTTCAGAAAAAACTGCACCAGGCGGTTAAAGATGGCCAGGTGCAGGAGCGGCCGGGGCAAAGCCTGATCGAGGCGGCGTTAGCGGCCGGCATACTGAGCAGCGCAGAAGCCCATAGCCTGCAGCAGGCCGAAGCGGCGCGCCGCCTGGTGATAAATGTCGACGACTTCGCCAAGGAGGAGTTGACCCTCAGCCCCGGCAAGGTCCGCTAAGCGGGCAGGACAGCGGGCAGCGCCGGCCTTATACTGCGCCGCCCGTTTTACCTACAGGATTGCCCCATGGCCAACGCACACATCGACCACCACCTCGCCCTGCTCAACCATTTGCGCACCATCCTGGTGGCCCTGGGTGAAGCCGAGCAGATTCTCGATGACAGCCACGCCATGTACCTGGAACGCTACGACGAATTGCTCGCCGAGCTGCCCAACGACCCGGAAGCCAGCCTCTACCTGGGCCAGGACCTGATCAGCCAGATCTTCCAGCGCTACCCACAGATCGCCCACCTGGTACCGCGCGACCTGCTGTGGTTCTTCGGTGGCGACTGCCTGCACTTTATGCCGGACGAAGAAATCGAGATGTACCAGACCCTCGAAGAACGCCGTTTCTATGCCCAGGAAAACGACGAGCCCTTCGACTGGAACCAGGAAAAGCAGTTGCTAGATATGCCCGCCCAAGGCAGCAAGCACTAACACCCGACCTGAACAACAAAAAGCCCGCACGGCATAACCGGCGGGCTTTTTTGTCAGCGCTAAAAACAGCAGATACAAAAACGCCGCTCAGTGAGCGGCGTTTTTGTTGCTTTCTTTTGAAATATGGAGCGGGAAACGAGACTCGAACTCGCGACCCCGACCTTGGCAAGGTCGTGCTCTACCAACTGAGCTATTCCCGCAATACAGCTTGGTACAAAAATGGCGTCCCCTAGGGGACTCGAACCCCTGTTACCGCCGTGAAAGGGCGGTGTCCTAGGCCACTAGACGAAGGGGACGCAGCCCGGAACTTACAACAGCTTTTCCGGCTTTCGCAGGCTAGACCCTAAGGCATTGCGCTACGAAGTGGCGCGCATTCTATGGAGCCTTGCGAGGCTCGTCAACCTCTCTATAAATTTTTTTATAAATCAACGACTTCAACCCGGATTGTGATGCACCTCTATCAGCCTCCAGGCTAAGGCACTACACTCGGACGAAAAACCGGTGATCGAGAGGCTGCATCCATGTCCCCACTCGTGATTACCATAATGATTGTGTCTGGCATTGTTCTGCTGATCGCCATTGCCTACATCAATCATATGGTCGAGAACAACAAGCTGGAAAAGGCGCGCCTCAAGGCCGACCTCAACGACCGCCTGCGCCGCAGCAGCGATCTGTCGGAAACCCTGCCCGGACAGCTGATGACGCCTCAGCTGAAACTCTTGCTCAGTCGCCTGCAGTTGCACTTCGGCGAACGCCTCTTGCCTCTGGATAAAAGTAACAGCGCCCTCAAGGCGCGTATTGAAGAGCTGCGCAAGCATATCGCCCTGGGTGAATCGATCCCGGTCAAAAACCCGCCACAACAGATTCTTGCCGAAGCCAAAGCCAAAGACGTGCGCTTTCAGCTGGAGAACCTGCATGGACAACTGACTCGCTCCGTTCAGGACGGCCTCCTAACGGCAACCGAAGCCAAGCTTTGGCTAGGCGAAGTGCGCAGCATGCTGACCCAGGTGCATATCGAATTCTTCAGCAACCTCGGCCAGCAGGCACTGCAACAGAACCAACCCGGCCAGGCCCGCCTGGCCTTCGAGCGGGGCGTGCAATACCTGCGCAAACAACCCGACCCCGCGCGCTACCAGGCCCAACTGCAAAAATTCGAAGAACAACTGGCCCGCGCCAATGCCATGGTGCTGGACAAGACCCAGCCCTCGCCTGACGAACCCAGCGAGCTGACGCAAGGCTTGAGCTCACTGGAAGGCGAAGAAGACTGGAAGAAAAAGAATATCTACGACTGACCCAGCTGGCCGCTAGGCCTCGCTGACCTGAAGCAATACAGGCAAACGCAAAAGCCCGGCCTCTAAAGGCCGGGCTTTTTTCTGCAGCGGCTCGGCAGTCAGTTGCGCTCAAGCATCGGACTTGCTCAATAGCTGCAGGCCAACCCAATGCCGAGCGAATTGATAGGCACAACGGCCGTTGCGGTTCCCACGGCCCAGCGCCCAACGAATCGCCGCCTTTTCCAGCGCTTCGTTCCACTGCCAATGCAAACCGGCCTGGGCGGCATGCACCTCGAGCCAATGGCGCACCACCGCGAGGAAATGATCCTGGGTGAAGGGATAGAAGGACAGCCACAGACCGAAGCGATCCGACAGGGCAATCTTGTCCTCCACCGCTTCACTGGGATGCAACTCACCCTCGACCCGCTGCCAGTTTTCGTTGTCGCTTTCCTTCTCTGGCAACAGGTGGCGGCGGTTGGACGTGGCGTACAGCAGCACATTGTCCGGGGCACGCTCGAGGGAGCCATCCAGCACGGTTTTCAGCATGCGGTAATCGCCCTCGCCGGCCTCGAACGACAGGTCATCGCAGAACAGCACGAAGCGTTGCGGCATGCCCGCCAGCTGTTCGACCACCCGCGGCAGATCGGCCAGATGATCGCGCTCGATCTCGATCAGGCGCAGCCCTGCCGCCGCATGCTCGGCCAACAGCGCCCGCACCAGCGAGGATTTGCCGGTGCCGCGCGCGCCCCAGAGCAAGGCGTGATTGGCCGGCAAGCCCTGGAGAAACTGCTGGGTATTGCGCGCCAACTGCTCGCACTGGCGATCCACACCGATCAGGTCGTTCAGGCGCAGATCGAGACTGACCTTGAGCGGCAGCAGAAAGCCACTGCGCCCCTCGCGCTGCCAACGGGCGGCCAGGCTCCGCTGCCAATCGATCTCAGTACGCTGCACCGGCAACAAGGGTTCGAGCCTGGCCAAGACAGTCTCGGCACGCAGTAAAAAAGCGCTTAAACGGGAATCCACGACACACTCCAGGGTATTCAGGCAGCGCGGCCACTGCCGTCAGGTAAAACAGATGGGCTATGCTTGGCAGGCGATTCAATACGAGAAATTTCCGCCCATATGGATATAGCGCTGACCCAACGCCTGTCATTCAAACAGGCCGGCCTGACCGTGTTGGTGGCGTTTATCCTCGGCACAGTGCTTAGCCTGCTGCAGGTAGGCATCGATTATGCCAGCGAAGATGCGTCCATCAATCGCGAGATTAATGCGCTGCTGGAGATCAGCCATAATCCGGCGGCGCGCATCGCCTACAACATAGACGCCGAACTGGCCCAGGAACTGGTGCTGGGCCTGCTGCGCTCGCCCGCGGTGATCAGCGCGCAGCTCACCGACAACAACCAGATGACCCTGGCCAGCGTCAACCGCCCGGCCATGCACAGCAGCTACCGCGTGATCAGTGATTTTATGTTTGGCGAGCGCCGGCAGTTTGAAACCGAGCTGTTCGTCAGCCACGCGCCCACTGAAGCCCTCGGCCATCTGACCCTGGAAGTCGACACCTACGCCTTCGGCAGCCACTTCCTGCGCCGCTCGCTGCTCACCCTGCTGACCGGCTTCGCGCGCAGCCTGCTGCTCTCGCTGATCCTTCTGGTGCTGTTCTATTTTATGCTGACCAAACCGCTGACCAGCTTTATCAGCGCCCTCAGCGCCCTCAGCGCGCGCGACCTGCGCAGCCCCAGAGATGCCAAGTTGCCCTACCCGGCCGGCCACGAGCGCGACGAAATCGGTGTACTGGTCGATGTGACCAACCGCCAATTGACCAGCATCGCCAGCGAGATAGAGCAGCGTCAGCAAGCCGAAGATCGTCTGACCCAGTACCTGGCCCAGCTGGAGGATGTGGTCTCGGCGCGCACCGCCGAGCTGGAGGGCGCCAATACCCGGCTGCTCGATTCCAACCGCGAGCTCGAACAGGCAAGGCGCACGGCCCTGGATATGGCCCAGGCGCGCTCGGCCTTTCTGGCCAATATGAGCCATGAAATCCGTACCCCGCTCAACGGCCTGCTGGGCATGCTCGCGCTGTCGCTGGATGGCCCGCTGAACAACGAACAGCGCCAGCAACTGTCGATCGCCCACGACTCCGGCAAGGTGCTGGTCGAGCTGCTCAACGACATCCTCGACCTGTCGAAATTCGAGGCCGGCCAACTGGAGTTGGAAAGCATCCCCTTCGATCTCGGCAGCCTGGTCGAAGACACCGCCAACCTGCTCTCGCAGAACACCGCGGCAGGCGTCGAACTGACCTGCCTGATCGACCCAAAACTGCCCAAGCTGCTACTCGGCGACCCGACGCGGGTGCGCCAGATCGTCAGCAACCTGCTGTCCAACGCGCTGAAATTCACCCGCTTTGGCCGCGTCGATATTCAGGTCACGGCACGCCAGGACGGCGTGCAAATCGTTGTCCGCGACACCGGCATCGGTATCGCCGAAGCAGCCCTGGCCCGCATCTTCCACCCCTTCGCCCAGGCAGGCGCCGGCATTACCCGCCAGTTTGGCGGCACCGGCCTGGGCCTGGCCCTGACTCGCCGGCTCTGCGAAGCCATGCAAGGCCAGCTCAGCCTGGAAACCCGGGAAGGCCTTGGCAGCACCTTCAGTGTGGATTTACCCCTGCCCAGCCAAACAGCCGTACAGCCGTTCGCTCAACTGCATGGCCGCGTGCTGGTAATCAGCCCCGCCAGCTCTGGCCTCAGCGAGCAATTGGCGAGCCTGCTACCCGGCTGGGGACTGACCTATGTGCAAATGGAGCCTGACGCCGATCTGGGCGTCATCGACGCCGAGCTGTTGATCAGCGACCATCCAGAGCGCCTGCATGAACTGCGCTGCGCTAGCAGCCAACCCATTCTGCTGGTCAGCGCCTATGGCAACTTCCTCTCCAGCGAGCAGGTCCAGGTCCTGGCTCCCATCGAACAACTGGCCCGCCCGCTCGCACGTCAGACGCTGTTGCAAGCTCTGCGCCGCCACCTTGGGCAGAGCGAACCCAGCCCCGCCAGCAGCGC
>NZ_JAUYNP010000053.1 GCF_030696055.1 Pseudomonas sp.
CAAGATCGCCGAGATGCGCACCGGTGAGGGCAAGACCCTGGTGGCGACCCTGGCGGTGTACCTCAATGCCCTGGAAGGCAAGGGCGTGCACGTGGTCACGGTCAACGACTACCTGGCCCGCCGCGACGCCAACTGGATGCGTCCGCTGTACGAATTCCTCGGCATGTCGGTGGGCATAGTCACGCCCTTTATGCCGCCGGAAGAGAAGCGTGAAGCCTATGCCGCCGATATCACCTACGGCACCAACAACGAATTCGGTTTCGACTACCTGCGCGACAACATGGCCTTCAGCCTGGAAGACAAGTTCCAGCGCGAGCTGAATTTCGCCGTGATCGACGAAGTCGACTCCATCCTGATCGACGAAGCCCGTACCCCGCTGATCATCTCCGGCCAGGCCGAAGACAGCTCCCGGCTCTACACCGAAGTCAACAAGCTGATCCCGCGCCTCAAACTGCATGTCGAGGAAGAGGAAGGCGTGGTCACTCAGGAAGGCCACTACAAGGTCGACGAGAAGACCCGCCAGGTCGAGTTGAACGAAGCCGGCCACCAGTTCGTCGAGGAACTGCTCGCCGAGGTCGGCCTGCTGGCCGAAGGCGAGAGCCTCTACTCGGCGCATAACCTGAGCCTGCTGACCCACGTTTACTCGGGTCTGCGTGCGCACAAGCTGTTCAACCGCAACGTCGAATACATAGTGCAGAACAACCAGGTGCTGCTGATCGACGAGCACACCGGCCGCACCATGCCGGGCCGGCGCCTGTCCGAAGGCCTGCACCAGGCCATCGAGGCCAAGGAAGGGCTGCCGATCCAGGCCGAGAGCCAGACCCTGGCCTCGACCACCTTCCAGAACTACTTCCGCCTGTACAGCAAGCTGTCCGGCATGACCGGCACCGCCGACACCGAGGCGTTCGAGTTCCATCAGATCTACGGCTTGGCGGTGATCGTGATCCCGACCAACCGGGTCATGGCGCGCAAGGATTTCAACGACCTGGTCTACCTGACCCAGGAAGAGAAGTACGCCGCCATCATCGCCGATATCAAGGAATCCATGGCGCTGGGCCGGCCGATTCTGGTGGGTACCGCGACGATCGAAACTTCCGAATACGTATCCCGTCTGCTGGAAAAAGAAGGCATGGAGCACAAAGTGCTCAACGCCAAGTTCCACGAGAAAGAAGCCGAGATCATCGCCCAGGCCGGTCGTCCGGGCGCCTTGACCATCGCCACCAACATGGCAGGTCGCGGTACCGACATCCTCTTGGGTGGCAACTGGGAAGTGGAAATCGCCGCGCTGGAGCTCTCTAGCCAGGAGCAGCCGACACCAGAGCAGATCGCACAGATCAAGGCCGATTGGCAGAAGCGTCATCAGCAGGTGATCGAATCCGGTGGCCTGCATGTGATCGCCTCCGAGCGTCACGAATCGCGGCGAATCGACAACCAGCTGCGTGGCCGTTCCGGTCGCCAGGGTGACCCGGGTTCCAGTCGTTTCTACCTGTCGCTGGAAGACAGCCTGATGCGCATCTTCGCCTCGGATCGGGTGAAGAACTTTATGAAGGCCCTGGGCATGCAGCCCGGTGAAGCCATCGAGCATCGTATGGTCAGCAATGCCATCGAGAAGGCCCAGCGCAAGGTCGAAGGACGCAACTTCGACATGCGTAAGCAGCTGCTGGAATTCGACGACGTGGCCAACGAGCAGCGCAAAGTGATCTATCACATGCGCAACAACCTGCTGGCTGCCGACGACATAGGCGAGACCATCGCCGACTTCCGCCGCGAAGTGCTGGACAACAGCGTCAACGAATTTATCGCGCCGCAATCGCTGCCCGAGCAGTGGGATATCGCCGGCCTGGAAGCCGCGCTGTACAGCGGCTTCAACCTCAAGCTGCCGATTCAGCAGTGGCTCGACGATGACCACAAGCTCTACGAAGAGACCCTGCGCGAGCGCATCCTGCAAGAGCTGGTCAGCGCTTATAACGAGAAGGAAATTGAAGCCAGCGCCGAAGCCCTGCGCACCTTCGAGAAGCAGATCCTCCTGCGCGTGCTCGACGACCTGTGGAAAGATCACCTGTCGACCATGGATCACCTGCGTCACGGCATTCACCTGCGTGGTTATGCGCAGAAGAACCCCAAGCAGGAATACAAGCGTGAGTCCTTCACCCTGTTCCAGGAGCTGTTGGAGTCGATCAAGCGCGACACCATCCGCGTGCTGTCCCACGTCCAGGTACGCCGCGAAGATCCGGCCGAAGAAGAGGCGCGTCTGCGTCGCGAGGCCGAGGCCATGGCCGAGCGCATGCAGTTCCAGCATGCCGCAGCCTCGGCCATGGCGCAGCCGGAGGCCGCCGACGAAGACGGCGATCTGGCGGTTGCCGTCGCCCCCGTGCGCACCGAGCCGAAGATAGGTCGCAACGAGCCGTGCCCCTGCGGCTCCGGCAAGAAGTACAAGCACTGCCACGGTCAGGTTAGCTAACCCGGCCGACAGTGAAGTTGGCTATGCTTGACCCAGCTTGACTAACGCCGCGAACGGTCTGACCGTTCGCGGCGTTTTACCATCGCAATCCGTCCCACCACCTCAAGGAGCGTTCTCTATGGCTGTTGGTCTTGGCCCGTTGTCTACCCTGCACCCGGTTCCCGGTTTCGAATTGGGTATCGCCTCGGCGGGCATCAAGCGCCCGGGGCGCAAGGATGTGGTGGTGATGCGATGTGCCGAAGGCTCCAGCGTGGCGGGGGTGTTCACCCTCAATGCGTTCTGCGCGGCCCCGGTGATCCTGGCCAAGAAGCGTGTGCAGGGTAGCGTGCGTTACCTGCTGACCAACACCGGCAATGCCAACGCCGGCACCGGCGAGCCGGGCCTGCAGAATGCCGCGCGCACCTGCGCCGCCCTGGCGCAACTGGCCGGCGTCGATGAGAGCGCGGTGCTGCCGTTTTCCACCGGGGTGATTGGCGAGCCGCTGCCGGTGGAGAAGATCGAGGGCGCGCTGCAGGCCGCTCTGGACGATCTTGCGGAAGACAATTGGGCAGCGGCAGCGGCTGGCATTATGACCACCGACACCATGCCCAAGGGCGCCAGTCGCCAGTTCGTGCATGAAGGCGTGACCGTCACCGTCACCGGCATCAGCAAGGGCGCCGGGATGATCCGGCCGAATATGGCGACCATGCTCGGCTATATCGCCACCGACGCCAAAGTCTCGCGCAGTGTGCTGCAGGATCTGGTGCGTGACGCGGCGAACAAGTCGTTCAACCGCATCACCATCGATGGCGACACCTCGACCAACGACTGCTGCCTGCTGATCGCCACCGGTCAGGCGGCGCTGCCGGAAATCACCCAGGCCTCTGGCGAGCTGTTCAGCAAGCTCAAAGAAGCGGTGTTCGAGGTGTTTATGGAAGTGGCCCAGGCCATAGTGCGTGACGGCGAAGGGGCGACCAAGTTCGTCACAGTGCAGGTCAATGGCGGGGCGACCCATCAGGAGTGCCTGGACGTCGGCTACGCGGTGGCCCATTCACCGCTGATCAAGACCGCGCTGTTCGCCTCCGACCCGAACTGGGGGCGCATCCTCGCCGCCGTGGGTTATGCCGGCGTGGCGCAATTGGATGTCAGCCTGATCGACGTATTCCTCGGCGAGGTGTGCATCGCCAGCCGCGGTTGTCGCGCCGCCAGCTACACCGAGGAACAGGGCGCGGCGGTGATGGCCAAGGAAGAAATCACTATCCGCATCGAGCTGGGCCGCGGCAGCTGCAGCGAGACCATCTGGACCACCGACCTGTCCCACGAGTATGTGAAGATCAACGCCGAATACCGCACCTGATCCCGCGCGGCTATTCAGAGCTGTCCCGTATTCCCGTTATTTATGCCCCCATAAGTAACGGGAATTTGCTATTCGGGGAGCCGCCTCTTACCGTCGGTTGACCTGTCCGCAACCCTAGTGCACGGAGCGCTGCTTATGTCCCTTACCCTGGTAATTGGCGATAAAACCTATTCGTCCTGGTCGCTGCGTGCCGCCTTGGCCATGGAGTTGGCCGGTGTGGCCTATAGCGAGCTGCTGATCCCGCTCGACCAGCCAGACAGCAGTGCGCGCATTCGCGTGCATTCGCCGACCGCCAGGGTGCCGCTGCTGAAGACCGAGGACGGTCCGGTGTGGGATAGTCTGGCGATTGCCGAGTACCTCGCCGAGCGCTTCCCCGAGGCTCATCTGTGGCCGCGCGGGCAGTACGCCCGAGCGGTGGCGCGTTCGGTGTGCGCCGAGATGCACAGCGGTTTCGTCGCCTTGCGCACGCAGCTGCCGATGGATCTCAAGCGCGATCAGGCGCTGGCCGAACTACCCGCCGATGCTCAGGCTGATATCCAGCGCATCTGCGCCCTGTGGGCCGAGTGTCGCGCCGGCTTCGGTCAGGACGGGCCTTTTCTGTTCGGCCATGCCAGCCTGGCGGATGCCTTCTTCGCGCCGGTCGCGGCGCGCCTGCACGGCTACCAAGTGGCCCTGCCGGCGGTGGCGGCGGCCTATGTGACAACCATTTACCAGTGGCCGGCGTTCCAGCGTTGGTACCAGGCCGCACAGGAGGAACAGCTGCGGTGAAACCTATCCATGTAATGGCGGCGGTTATTCGCGGCGCGGATGGCCGGATCCTGATCGCCAAGCGCTCGGACGATCAGCACCAGGGCGGCCTCTGGGAGTTCCCCGGCGGCAAGCTGGAGGCTGGCGAAGCTCCGACGGTGGCGCTGGCCCGCGAGTTGGAAGAGGAGCTGGGCATTCGCCCGACGGCGGCGCGGCCCTTGATCCAGGTGCGTCACGCTTATCCGGACAAGCAGGTGCTGCTGGATGTCTGGGAGGTCTCGGCGTTCAGTGGCGAGCCCCACGGCGCCGAAGGCCAGCCCTTGGCCTGGGCCAGCCCGCGGCAGTTGCACGAGTATGAGTTTCCGGCGGCCAATCGGCCGATCATCGCCGCCGCCCGCTTGCCCGAGCATTACCTGATCACCCCGGAGGGGCTCGAGGGGCCGGAACTGTTGCGCGGGATCAAAGCGGCGCTGGCGCGCGGCGTGCGTCTGCTGCAGCTGCGTGCGCCGGCCATGTTCGACGCCCAGTACCGCGATCTGGCGGTGGATATCCAGGGCCTCTGCGCCGGCAAGGCGCAGTTGATGCTCAAGGGGCCGTTGGAGTGGCTGGGCGACTTCCCGGCGGCCGGCTGGCATTTGACCGCGGCCCAGCTGCGTAAATATGCCGCCATGGGCCGCCCATTGCCAGCCGAACGCTGGTTGGCCGCCTCCTGCCACTCGGCAGAAGAACTGGCGCTGGCGACGCAGATGGGGGTGGACTTCATCACCCTGTCGCCGGTGCAGGCCACCCAAACCCATCCCGAGGCGCAGCCGCTGGGCTGGGCGCAGGTGAGCGAGCTGCTGCAGGGCTTTAATTCGCCGGCCTACCTGCTGGGCGGAGTCGGCCCGGCGGATCTCGAGCAGGCCTGGCAGGCCGGCGCCCAGGGCGTGGCGGGTATTCGCGCGTTCTGGCCCGAGTGAGTCGCTTCCAACAGGCCGTTGAAAAATGTAGCGAGCGACGGCTAGGCAAGGCGAAATCGGCCAAGGAAGCGGAGTGTACGAGTTGTACAT
>NZ_JAUYNP010000054.1 GCF_030696055.1 Pseudomonas sp.
CCACACCCCGGATTGCATCCGGGCTACAGGACCCAGCCATGAATCCATCCCCCGCCATCGTTATTCTCGGCCCCTCCGCCCTGGCCGGCGCGCGGCGCATCCAGGCGCTTTATCCGCAGGCCGAGATTCACGGCCTGCAAGGCCGAGTGGCGGACGTCGAGCGGACTTATGACGACTTCGGCGACAACCTGCGCGCGCTATACCGCGCCGGTACGCCGCTGATCGCCCTGTGCGCCGCCGGCATAGTGATTCGCAGCCTGGCCGCCGTGCTGGGGGAAAAAGGCAGCGAGCCGCCGGTATTGGCCGTGGCCGAAGATGGCAGCGCCGTGGTGCCGCTGCTCGGCGGCCTCGGTGGGGTCAACCGCATGGCGCGGGAGATTGCCGCCCACTTGCAGGTCAACGCGGCGATCACCACCAGCGGCGAACTGCGTTTCGGCACCTGCCTGCTGGAGCCGCCGGCCGGCTATGTGTTGGCTGATATTGAGCAAGGCAAAGGCTTTGTCAGCGACCTGCTCGGCGGCCAGGCGGTGCGTATAGAGGGCGACGCGCCCTGGCTGGCCCAGGCCAAGCTGCCGGTAACTGACGACGCCGCACGGGTGATTCATATCAGCCCCCATAGCCGCGCGGTTAACTCAGACGAACTGCTGATCCACCCACAGCAGGTGGCCGTATGGGTCGAACGCGCCGGCACCGAGCTGCTTAGCGAACTGCACCAGGCGCTGCAGAGCAGCGGCCTGGCCCAGCAGAGCCTGGCCTGCCTGCTGGCCGCGCCAACGCTGATGGCCACCGCCGAGCTGCACGCCGCAGCCGCGCAACTCAAGCTGCCGCTGCGCTTTATCGACGACGCCCAGCAACTGCCGCCGCTGCATAGCCAGCACGCCAATCTGCGCCTGCTACTGGCCGCTGCACCGATTGACCCCACTCAGCTCGGCCGCCCCCGTGGCCGCCTGACCGTGATCGGCCTCGGTCCCGGTGCCGCCGAATTTATGCTGCCCGCCGCGCGCCAGGCGCTGGATGAGGCGCAGGACCTGCTCGGCTACGAAACCTATATCAATATGGCCGGCCCGTTGCGCCCGGAACAGGTGCGCCACTGCACCGATAACCGCGAGGAAATGCAGCGCGCCCGCCATGCCTTTGAACTGGCCGCCAGCGGTCGCCGAGTGGTGGTGGTGTCGTCCGGCGACCCCGGCGTATTCGCCATGGCCGCCGCCGTGCTGGAAGCCCTGCACGAATCGACCGACGCCGAATGGCAGCGGGTCGAGTTGCAGGTATTCCCCGGCGTCTCCGCCGCCCGGGCCACCGCCGCCAAGGCCGGCGCGCCGCTGGGTCACGACTTCTGCCTGATTTCCCTATCCGACAACCTCAAGCCCTGGGCCATTATCGAAAAGCGCCTGGAGCATGCCGCCGCCGCCGACCTGGTGATGGCGTTCTACAACCCCATCTCCAAAGCCCGCCCCTGGCAACTCGGCAGCGCGCTGGACATCATCCGCCAGCAACGCAGCCCGGAAACCCTGGTGGTCCTCGGCCGCGATATCGGCCGCCCCGGCGAAACCCTGCGCACCCTCACCTTGGGCGAACTCACCCCAGACATGGTCGATATGCGCACCCTGGTGATTATTGGCTCCAGCCAAACCTGCCGCTTCCCCCGTGCCGATGGTGGGGAGTGGGTGTATACGCCGCGTAGCTACCCGCAGCCGTAGGAAACGGATGGGTTAAGCCTGCGATACCCATCACAGAGAGCATGCATCCCATCGATTCGTGAACCAACAGCAGCATGGGTATCGCTATGCGCAACCCATCCTACGAGCTTCCAAGGACAACTCCGGCGAGCGCCGCTACAACTCGGCGCGCAGGCTCTATGATGATGGCGACCCCACACCCCGCAGCGGAACCATGCGATGCGCAAAGCCGAGCGTCTGTTTCAATTGGTAAACCTGATCCGCGCCCATCAGCCGATCAGTGCCGAGCAGTTGGCACAACGCATCGGCGTGTCGGTACGCAGCATCTATCGCTATATCGATGACCTGTCGCTGAGTGGCATCCCGCTGTATGGCGAGCCGGGGCGCGGTTATGCCCTGCAGGCGGACTTCGAGCTAGCGCCGCTAACCCTCAGCCAGGATGAAATCGCCGCCTTGATGCTGGGCGTGGAAATGCTGTCGAAGTCTACCGGGGTAGCGCTGGCGGCGGCGGCCCGCTCACTGCTGAGCAAGATAGGGGCGGTGCTTCCGCCCCATAGCCTGAGTCCCGGCGGCGCCGCATTGCGCGCGTTGGGCGAAACGCCCAGCGGCCACGACCTGCGTCACTGGGACCGTCTGCACCTGGCCATTCGCCAGAAACACCCCGTACGCCTCGACTACCTCAGCCTGGACGGCACGCCCTCGCAACGCCTGATTTACCCGCTGGGCTTGTTCTACTGGGGCGGTAAATGGACGGTCGGCAGTTGGTGTACCCAGCGTGCGGCCTATCGCGATTTTCGCCTGGACCGCATCGGCGCATTGGCCGTGCCGAGCGCGGCAGCCGCCGCGCCGGTCGAGGTCAACCTGCAGGCTTATATGAGCCACCAGGCCGAAGCCTGGCGGCAGATAACCCTAGTAGGCCACTGACAGTACGCTGTCAGTGGTGCCTGGCATGCTGAGCACTCTTAAGCGATCAAACGGAGTGTCCGCTATGCCACACCATCATGTACTGGAAGTAGCCATTTTCACGGTCAAAGCAGGTTTTCAGGGCGATATGCCGGCGCTGCGCGCCGGTCTGCGGCAAACCCTCAAGGACTTTCCCGGCCTGCTGGAGTTCTGCGGCTACAGCCCGCTGGCCTCTGCCCAGCAATTTGCCGACCTGGCCAAATGGGATTGCCTGGTCAACGCCGAGGCGGCGGCCCGGGCCTTCGCCGAAGGCGATCCACGGTTTGCCGCCTATATGCACGCCATCGACAGCCTGGTGTTTATGGGCCACTTCAGCCCCGAGCGGCTCGGACCGGATGACTAAGCCCAGCCCCTGCATCAGGCCCCAGCACGCAGCCTAAACGGAAAAGGGGACACCCATTAGCCGGTCCTACGTCAAGATCCAAAGCGCAGGGTAGACAGAACGTGATGCTTTTCATCACGTTCTGTTGAGTGATCCGGAGATTAATAAGCGCATCCACAACCTCTAGTCAGGCCGGACACTACCGATCGCTGATGCATCCCTAATCGGTTGCCAGGCCAGAAACTCCGAATGCCTCAGCCGATAACGGGCCACGCTGCCTTCATGCAGGTGCTTAAGGGCATCACTAAGCAGTTGGGCGAAGGCACCCTGGTCTTCAGTCGCCGCCTTTTTATGGGCCAGTTGCCTGATCAGCTCGGTGCTGGGTGCCAAACGCTGCTTGACCACCCCTTGCACGGCCTCGATCAGCGCCGCGCGGTAGCGCATCCTTAGCGGGTCGGGGTCGCTCATGCTCTGCCTGATGGCCAGGTAGCGCTGGCATGAGCGCTCGTAGGCCCAGACAAATACGTCACGCAGCAGCTCGATTCGGTTCAGCTCATAGACGCCCAGGATGCCTTCCACATAGGCGCGCTCCGGCACGTCGATAAATGACAGCGGGCACAGGTTATGGCGGATCAACGGGATGTTCGCGCCGATACGCGATACCCGCTTGTTCACGTCCTCGAATGGCTGCAGGTAGGGGAACTGCACCATCAGGAAAAATGCCTGCTCAAACGGATCGGGAATGGCCGCAGCCTTGTGCAGAAGCTCAATAAAGCAGTCTTCCAGCACCTGGGGTAAGGCGAGGGGCTGAAATACGGTTGCGGAAATTTCCACCGGGCGGCGGCGCAAGCGCCCGCAGGCCTCTTCATCGGCCATCAGGTTTTCCGCCAGGATGGCATGCAGGTTCTTGAAGGTGAACGGGTTGAAATCCACCTGATCGACATCCTCGATCAGCATCTCGATGGCGGCCTTGTGGTTGAGGATCATCTGAGTTTCCTGGGCATCCTTGCCCTGCGCCACCTGGCCAAGTTCGATCAGGTTCTGCGTATCCAGGCGGCTGTAGGTGTTGCCCTCCAAACGCGATGATGACCAGGACAGATCCACCAGCAGTCGATTGTAGATATCCCTGGCATAGGTGCCGGCGGGTCGCGCATCGTTTGCGGTGCGCCCGATCTCATGCAGTTGCGCCCGCAGCGACTCCGGCAAATAAAAGCACACCCCAGGCTCGTAACGCTCAAGAAACGCGTGCTGGTAGCCCACCGGACGGCGATGCATCAACGGGCGGCGCACTTGATCACGAATCGCTGCGCCCTCAGCGGAGACAGGCACATAAAGTTCAAGGTCGGCGTAGTCACCGACTGCAACTGCGCTCGTCACCACAGCGCAAGTGGGCAGCGCCGGTTGGTAGACCAGGGCAACACTTTCGCCGCTGGAAACGATCCGCTGTTGCGCCAGCAAACGTTCCAGCCGGCGCTGCAGCGTACGGCGATTCAACCCCAGGGCCAGACGCTGCTCCAGCTCGGCAATACCGATACCGTCGTGGTGTTCAGCGATTACTGCCTCGATGGCATTGAGCTGTTTATCCAGACTGGTAGCGGCCATGGCAGGTCCTTGGGCAAATCAATCGACAATCGATTGTCGCGCTTTCCAAGTGCGCGACAAAAAGCGCGACACCAATATGTCGCGGAAAGTGTCGCGCTTCAAGAAAAAGTGTCGCGCAATTTGTCGTGAAAATGTCGTGCTTTTCGTGATGGGTTCAGCCCGCGTTGTTCCTGCGCAACAGATAGCTATCCATAATCCACCCATGCTGCTCGCGCAGTTCGGCGCGACGGGTACGGATGGTGTCGGCGACCTCACTTAGCGGGCCAGCGATCAGCACTTCGTCCGGGGTGCCGATATAGGCGCCCCAATAAATCTGCATATCCTGGTCGACAAAGCGCTGGTAGCTGTCCTGGGCGTCGAGCATTACCAGCACGCTGTCCAGCCCTTCGGGAAAGCCGCCTTCGGCCAGGCGGCGGGCCGGGGTGATCTGGAAGGCCTGGCCGATGCTGTTAAAGCAGACCTTATGCTTGGCCGCCAGGGCTTGCAGGCTGGTGATGCCGGGGATCACTTCGTATGCAATCTGCTCGGCGCTGTTGCCCACGATCTCCTCGACTATGCGCAGGGTGCTGTCGTACAGCGCCGGGTCGCCCCAGACCAGAAAGGCGCCGGTTTCGCCATCGCTCATCTGCTCGCGGATCATGCCCTCGAACACCTGCTGCTTGTCCTGATTGAGGTCGACCACGCTGCCGCGATAGTCCGCCACATCGCGCACCCGCTCCGGGCAGTCGGCGCTGACAAAGCGGTAGTCGCGGCCCTGGATAAAGCGCTCGCAAATGGTCTTGCGCAGGCCGATCAGGCTGTCCTTGGCGCTGCCCTTGTCCATCAGAAAGAACACATCGGTGCGGTTGAGCGCGTTGATCGCCTGCACGGTCAGGTAGTCCGGGTCGCCGGCACCGATGCCGATAATCAGTAGGGTTTTCATAAGGCTGTCTCCAGGCTGCCGGCTATCACCGGCAGCGTATCGATATGACGGTATTGCGCGCCCAGCTCATCGGCCAGTTGGCGCGCGCGGCCGAGGCGGATCGGCGCGCTTTCTATATCTACCAGCAGCGCCGGGCAGGCGCTCGGCGCTAACGCCGGCCAGTCGCGCAGGCGGCCATCGGTGATGATCAACAAACGCTGACGCTCCGCCGGGTGCAGCCGCTGGCGGCGCGCCTGCCAGCCGGCGGCCTGCTGCACGGCATCGAGCAAGGGCGTGCCGCCGCCCGCGCCCAGCTCGCTCAGCCAGTGCTGCAGGGCGCTGGAGGCTTTCTGCCCCTGCCACAACCATTGCGCCTGGCGGCCGGTGGCGTGCAGCAGGGCCAGGCGCGCGCGTTGACGGCGGGCCTGCTCGAATACTTCACTGAGCAAGCCCTTGGCTTTGCTAAGCGCGCCATGGCGGCGGGTCGAGGCCGAGGCATCGACTATCACCAGCCAGAGTTCGCCGGGTTTGGCGCTGCGCGGGCGCAGCACTAGATCCTGACGGGTACGTGGGCGGCCTTTAAGCAGGCTCGCCGGCCAGTCGATACGGCCAGCCGCACCCGCGCGACTGGCACCGCTGCGACCACCGCCTAGTGTGCCGGGAGCGGCCCGGGCATCCGCGCCTGTGGCTGTGCGCGGGCGGATGCCTAGGGCTTTTTTGCCCAGCGCGGCGGTTCACGCCGTACGCCGAGGCTTTGCGCCTGAGCCGGTAATTCGCCCCACTGGCCTTCGCCTTGGGGCGCTTGCTGCTGCTCAGCGGGCGCATTGTTGCTGGTTGGAGGCTGCGGCGCTTGCGCGGTAGGCGGCGGGTTATGCCGGCGACGATGACGCAGCACGAACTCCGCCACCGCATCGATATCCACTGCCTCGATACGCTCGACGCCACGCCAGGCGGCATGCGCACGGGCGGCGCGCAGCCAGACCAGGTCGGCGCGCAGACCATCGACGGCGGCGGCGAAGCAGCGCTGGCTGATCTGCTCCAGGGCTGCGTCATCCAAGGGGATAGCCGCCAGCCGCTCGCGGGCGTTCTGGCAGCGCTCACGCAATTCATCCTGCTGCGCCTGCCAGCGTTGCAGAAACGCCTGCGGGTCGGCGTCGAAAGCCAGGCGGCGCCGCACGATCTCGGCGCGCTGGGCCGGTTGCGGCTGCGCGTCCAGGGCCAGGTTGAGGCCGAAGCGGTCGAGCAGCTGCGGGCGCAACTCGCCCTCCTCGCCATTCATGGTGCCGATCAGCACGAAACGCGCGGCATGCCGATGGGAGATGCCGTCGCGCTCGATATGGTTGACCCCGCTGGCGGCGGCATCCAGCAGCAGATCGACCAGATGATCGGGCAGCAGATTGACCTCATCCACGTACAACACGCCGCCATTGGCCTTGGCCAGCAGGCCGGGGGAAAACTGTGCGCGGCCCTCGCCCAGGGCGGCGTCCAGATCGAGGGTGCCGACTATGCGTTCCTCGCTCGCGCCCAGCGGCAGGGTGACAAAGGTGCCGCTGGCCAGCAGATCGGCCAGGCCGCGAGCCAGGGTCGACTTGGCCATGCCGCGCGGCCCCTCGATCAGCACACCGCCAATCGCCGGGTCGATGGCCGCCAGGCACAGCGCCAGCTTAAGGTCATCGGCGGCGACCACCGCGGCGAGGGGAAAATGGCTATCGGTCATGGCAGGCATCCGTAAGGGCGAAAGGCGGTTCGTAGGGTGGGTTAGCGACGCGGTACGCCGGCCGGGAATCCACACGCGACAATGGTGCGGCGCGTAACCCACCAGGCGATGGCGCGCGTTGCGCCGGTGGTGGGTTACGCCGCGTCCCGAGTGGCGTGATGGTTGGCAATGGCGGCATGCGGCTAACCCACCCTACGGGCCGCTGCTCGCGAGCAAACTCTGCGTAGCCCGGATGCAATCCGGGGATATGGGGTGCAACGCCCCCGGATTTCATCCGGGCTACGGAAGCGCTCATGCCCCCTCCTCGCTGTCGATCAGCAGGTTTTCCAGGGCTTCGCGGTACTCGCCGGGGTTTTCCCACAGGCCGCGCTGCTGGGCTTCCAGCAGGCGTTCGAGGATATCCTGCAAGGCGCCGGGGTTGTGCTGCTGGATAAAGTCGCGGGTGTCCTTGTCGAGCAAGTAGGCATCGGTGAGCAGCGCGTACTGGTGGTCGTCGACCAGCTCGCTGGTGGCGTCGAAGGCGAACAGGTAGTCGATGGTCGCCGCCAGCTCTAACGCTCCCGTGGAGCCGTGGCGCTTCATGCCGTCGATCCACTTGGGATTGGCCGCGCGGGCGCGCACCACGCGATTCAGCTCTTCCTTCAAGGTGCGGATGC
>NZ_JAUYNP010000055.1 GCF_030696055.1 Pseudomonas sp.
GTACGAAACTTGTGGCTTACCGATGTTGGCTTCGACGTTGAACTCACGGCGCATCCGGTCAACCAGGATGTCCAGGTGCAACTCGCCCATGCCGGAGATGATCGTTTGACCAGTCTCTTCATCAGTCTTGACGCGGAAAGATGGATCTTCCTGAGCGAGCTTGCCCAGAGCGATACCCATTTTTTCCTGGTCATCCTTGGTCTTAGGCTCTACGGCAACCGAAATAACCGGCTCCGGGAAGTCCATGCGAACCAGGATGATTGGCTTGTCAGCGTTGCACAGAGTCTCACCAGTGGTGACGTCCTTCATGCCGATCAAGGCCGCGATGTCACCAGCGCGTACTTCCTTGATCTCTTCACGGGCGTTTGCGTGCATTTGCACCATACGACCCACGCGCTCTTTCTTACCCTTAACCGAGTTGATCACGCCGTCACCGGAGTTCAACACGCCCGAGTAAACCCGGACAAAGGTCAAAGTACCCACGAATGGATCGGTAGCGATCTTGAACGCCAGAGCCGCGAACGGCTCGCTGTCGTCTGCATGACGCTCCAGCTGGACAGTCTCGTCATCCGGGTCGGTGCCCTTGATGGCAGGAATGTCGGTAGGTGCAGGCAGGAAGTCGATAACGGCGTCGAGAACCAGGGGCACACCCTTGTTCTTGAAGGAAGAACCGCAAACAGCCAGAACGATTTCGCCAGCGATGGTGCGCGAACGCAGACCGCTTTTGATTTCTTCGATGGTGAGCTCTTCACCTTCGAGGTACTTGTTCATGAACTCTTCGTTGGCTTCGGCCGCAGCCTCAACCATGTTGCCGCGCCACTTCTCGGCTTCTTCCAGCAATTCTGCCGGAATGTCCTTGCGAACAGGAACCATGCCCTTGTCAGCATCGTTCCAGTAGACAGCTTGCATGTTGATCAGATCGATCTGACCTTGGAAGTTGTCTTCGGAACCGATAGCCAGCTGGATCGGCACCGGAGTGTGACCCAGGCGCTGCTTGATCTGACCGATCACGCGCAGGAAGTCAGCACCGGCACGGTCCATCTTGTTAACGTAAACAAGACGTGGAACGCCGTATTTGTTGGCCTGACGCCATACGGTTTCCGACTGCGGCTCAACGCCCGAGGTGCCACAGAACACAACGACCGCGCCGTCGAGTACACGCAGCGAGCGCTCAACTTCAATGGTGAAGTCAACGTGGCCGGGGGTATCGATGACGTTGAAGCGGTGCTCATCCTTGTACTGCTTCTCGGAACCCTTCCAGAAAGCGGTAATAGCAGCAGAAGTAATGGTAATACCACGCTCCTGCTCCTGCACCATCCAGTCGGTGGTCGCGGCGCCGTCATGCACCTCGCCCATCTTGTGGCTTTTGCCTGTGTAGAACAGGACACGCTCGGTGGTCGTGGTTTTACCCGCGTCCACGTGAGCCACGATACCGATGTTACGGTAACGGTTAATCGGTGTAGTACGAGCCATAAAGCCCTCGCAAATTTAGAAGCGCGATAATTAGAAGCGGTAGTGCGAGAAAGCCTTGTTGGCTTCAGCCATACGGTGCACGTCTTCACGCTTCTTAACTGCAGCACCCTTGCCTTCCGCAGCATCCAGCAACTCACCAGCCAAACGCAGAGCCATGGATTTCTCGCCACGCTTACGGGCGAAATCTACCAGCCAGCGCATGGCAAGAGCGTTACGACGGGACGGGCGAACTTCGACCGGAACCTGGTAAGTAGCACCGCCTACACGGCGCGACTTCACTTCGACCAGCGGAGCGATGGCGTCGAGAGCTTTCTCGAAGATTTCCAGGGGATCGCTGTTCTTACGCTCTTTAACCTTATCCAGGGCGCCATAAACGATACGCTCGGCAACGGCTTTCTTGCCGCTTTCCATCACGTGGTTCATGAACTTGGCCAGGATTTGGCTTCCGTATTTTGGATCGTCAAGCACTTCGCGCTTGGCTGCTACGCGTCTTCTTGGCATGGATAAGCCCTCAAACGGTCTTCAGGTTCGCTCGGAATCGGTGCCCTTTCGGGACGCCTCCGACCTTACTCTTATCGACTCAGAAAAATAGAAACTCGTTATTCAGTACAAACGCCTATTACTTAGGACGCTTGGTACCGTACTTCGAACGACCCTGCTTACGGTCTTTAACACCGGAGGTATCCAGCGAACCGCGCACGGTGTGGTAACGAACACCTGGCAAGTCTTTTACACGACCGCCACGAATCAGTACGACGCTGTGCTCTTGCAGGTTGTGGCCTTCACCGCCGATGTACGAGGAAACCTCGAAACCGTTGGTCAGACGCACACGGCATACTTTACGCAGTGCCGAGTTAGGTTTTTTCGGCGTAGTGGTATACACGCGGGTGCATACGCCACGACGTTGCGGGCAGTTCTGCAGCGCAGGTACGTCGGATTTCTCGACGATACGCTTACGCGGCTGACGTACCAGCTGGTTGATAGTTGCCATCTACTAGCTCCACTGTTGTCTTTCGACGCTATTTATTACAACAAAAGCAAAATGGCAGAGCACGCGCCCTGCCAAATTTAGGGGTGCATGAGTCTAAAGAGACCCACGCTCCCCGTCAAGGCAAAGCCCCGGACGATTGCTCGACCGGGGCCCTACACTTAATTGCTGCTGGAGTTCAGCGCTTCGGTCAGTGCGGCTTCCACCTCACTGGCGCTGACTCGTACCGGCTGAGCCGCTTCACGCTTGCGCTTGCGCTCGCTGTGATAGGCCAAACCGGTACCGGCCGGGATTAGACGACCCACGACCACGTTTTCTTTCAGACCACGCAGGTAATCGCGCTTGCCAGTAACTGCCGCTTCGGTGAGTACCCGAGTGGTTTCCTGGAAGGAGGCCGCCGAGATAAACGACTCGGTGGACAACGACGCCTTGGTGATACCCAGCAGGACGCGGGTGTACTTGGCAACGAACTTGTCTTCGCCAGCCAGACGCTCGTTCTCACCCAGTACCGCGGTCAACTCCATCTGATCGCCCTTGATGAAGGTGGAATCGCCCGACTCAGCCACTTCAACCTTGCGCAGCATCTGGCGCAGGATGGTTTCGATGTGCTTGTCGTTGATCTTCACACCCTGCAGGCGGTACACGTCCTGAATCTCGTTGACGATGTACTTGGCCAGCGCGCTGACACCCAGCAGACGCAGGATATCGTGCGGATCGCTCGGGCCGTCGGAGATAACTTCACCCTTGTTGACCTGTTCACCTTCGAACACGTTCAGGTGACGCCACTTCGGAATCAGCTCCTCGTACGGCTCGCTACCGTCGGTCGGTGTAATCACCAGACGACGCTTGCCCTTGGTTTCTTTGCCGAAGGCGATGGTGCCGCTGATTTCCGCCAGGATCGCGGCTTCTTTCGGACGACGCGCTTCGAACAGGTCGGCAACACGCGGCAGACCACCGGTGATGTCACGGGTCTTCGAGGTCTCTTGCGGGATACGAGCGATTACATCACCCACGCCCACCTGAGCACCGTTCGCCACACCCACCAGGGCGTTAGCCGGCAGGAAGTACTGAGCCGGTACATCGGTACCTGGCAGCAGCAGATCCTTGCCATCTTCGCCAACCATCTTCACCGCAGGACGAATGTCCTTGCCGGCGGCCGGACGATCTTTCGGATCCAGCACTTCGATGTTGGTCAAACCCGTCAATTCGTCGGTCTGACGCTTGATGGTGATGCCTTCTTCCATGCCCACGTAGGTCACGGTACCTTTCATTTCGGTAACGATCGGGTGGGTGTGCGGGTCCCACTTGGCGACTATGGCGCCAGCGTCGACCTTGTCGCCTTCCTTCACGGAAATTACCGCACCGTACGGCAGCTTGTAGCGCTCACGCTCACGACCGAACTCGTCGGCAATCGCCAGCTCGCCGGAACGCGATACCGCGACCAAGTTGCCGTCCAGACGTTCGACGTGCTTCAGGTTGTGCAGGCGAACCGCACCGCCGTTCTTCACTTGTACGCTGTCGGCAGCCGAAGTCCGGCTGGCCGCACCACCGATGTGGAAGGTACGCATGGTCAGCTGGGTACCCGGCTCACCGATCGACTGGGCAGCGATAACGCCGACCGCTTCACCGATATTGATCTGGTGACCACGAGCCAGGTCGCGACCGTAGCACTTGGCGCAGATGCCGTAGCGGGTTTCACAGCTGATCGGCGAACGCACTATCACTTCGTCGATGCTGTTCAGCTCGATGAACTCGACCCACTGCTCGTCGACCAGGGTGCCAGCAGGAACGATGACATCATCGGTACCCGGCTTGAACACGTCCTTGGCGATCACACGGCCCAGTACGCGCTCACCCAGCGGCTCGACCACGTCACCGCCTTCGATGTGCGGCGTCATCAGCAGGCCATGCTCGGTGCCGCAATCGATCGCGGTCACCACCAGGTCCTGGGCCACGTCGACCAGGCGACGGGTCAGGTAACCGGAGTTCGCAGTTTTCAACGCGGTATCCGCAAGACCCTTACGCGCACCGTGGGTCGAGATGAAGTACTGCAAAACGCTCAGACCTTCGCGGAAGTTCGCGGTGATCGGCGTTTCGATGATCGAACCGTCCGGCTTGGCCATCAGGCCACGCATACCGGCCAGCTGACGGATCTGCGCAGCAGAACCACGAGCACCGGAGTCGGCCATCATGTACATGGAGTTGAAGGACTCCTGCTCGACTTCCTTGCCATCGCGGTCGATGACCTTCTCTTTCGAGAGGTTGGCCATCATCGCCTTGGACACTTCGTCGTTAGCCTTGGACCAGAGGTCGATCACCTTGTTGTACTTCTCGCCCTGGGTTACCAGGCCGGAGGCGTACTGCGATTCGATCTCTTTAACTTCCTCGGTGGCGGCGTCGATGATGCGCGCCTTCTCAGCCGGGATCACGAAGTCGTTCACGCCGATCGACACACCGGAGATGGTCGAATAAGCGAAACCGGTGTACATCAGCTGGTCGGCGAAGATCACGGTGTCTTTCAAGCCAACGGTGCGGTAACACTGGTTGATCAGCTTGGAGATCGCCTTCTTCTTCATCGACTGGTTGACCACGTCATACGACAGGCCATCCGGAACGATTTGGAACAGCAGCGCACGGCCGACAGTGGTGTCGACGATACGGGTGTTCTTGGTGATGCTGCCGTCGCGGTCTTTGATCACTTCGTTGATGCGCACTTTTACGCGAGCATGCAGCGAGGCTTCGCCACCACGGAAAACCCGGTCAACTTCCTGCAGGTCGGCGAATACGCGACCTTCGCCCTTGGCGTTTACCGCTTCGCGGGTCATGTAGTACAGACCCAGTACCACGTCCTGGGACGGTACGATGATCGGCTCACCGTTGGCAGGCGACAGGATGTTGTTGGTCGACATCATCAACGCGCGCGCTTCCAGCTGGGCTTCCAGCGTCAGCGGCACGTGCACGGCCATCTGGTCACCGTCGAAGTCGGCGTTGTACGCGGCGCAGACCAGCGGGTGCAGCTGGATGGCTTTACCTTCGATCAGAACCGGTTCAAACGCCTGGATACCGAGGCGGTGCAGGGTCGGCGCACGGTTGAGCAGCACGGGGTGTTCGCGAATCACTTCGGCGAGAACGTCCCACACCTCTGGCAGCTCGCGCTCGACCATCTTCTTGGCGGCCTTGATGGTGGTCGCCAGACCACGCATTTCCAGCTTGCCGAAGATGAACGGCTTGAACAGCTCGAGAGCCATCTTCTTCGGCAGACCGCACTGGTGCAGACGCAGGGTCGGGCCTACGGTAATTACCGAACGACCGGAGTAGTCGACGCGCTTACCGAGCAGGTTCTGACGGAAGCGACCTTGCTTACCCTTGATCATGTCGGCCAAGGACTTCAGCGGACGCTTGTTCGAGCCAGTGATGGCGCGACCGCGACGGCCGTTGTCGAGCAGGGCGTCGACCGCTTCCTGCAGCATGCGCTTTTCGTTGCGCACGATGATGTCCGGCGCGGACAGATCGAGCAGGCGCTTCAGGCGGTTGTTACGGTTGATCACCCGACGATACAGATCGTTCAGATCCGAGGTCGCGAAACGGCCACCGTCGAGCGGAACCAGCGGACGCAGATCTGGCGGCAGAACCGGCAGAACGGTCAACACCATCCACTCAGGCAGGTTGCCGGAGCTGAGGAAGGCCTCCATCAGCTTCAGACGCTTGGACAGCTTCTTGATCTTG
>NZ_JAUYNP010000059.1 GCF_030696055.1 Pseudomonas sp.
TCGCCCTTCTGGTTCATGATCGCCTGACCGATATGCACGATCTCCGAAGCCTGGTAGCCGAAGCAGTGCACACCGAGGATCTGCAGGGTTTCGCGGTGGAACAGGATCTTCAGCATGCCCACCGGCTCATGGGAAATCTGCGCCCGGGCCATGCTCTTGAAGAAGGCCTTGCCCACTTCGTAGGGAATCTTGGCCTGGGTCAGTTCGCGCTCGTTCTTGCCGATCGAGCTGATCTCCGGAATGGTGTAGATGCCGGTCGGCACATCGTCGACGAATCGCCAGCTGTCGTTGTCGACTATATTCCCGGCCGCCGAGCGCCCCTGGTCGTAGGCGGCGCTGGCCAGGCTGGGCCAGCCAATGACATCGCCCGCGGCATAGATGTTGGAGATCGAAGTGCGGTAATTCTGATCGACCTCGATCTGGCCGCGACTGTTGACCTTGATGCCAATATTCTCCAGGCCCAGCTGGTCGGTATTACCGGTACGGCCGTTACACCAGAGAAAGGCATCGGCCTTGATCTTCTTGCCGGATTTGAGGTGCAGAATCACCCCGTTCTCCAGGCCCTCGATGCTCTCGTACTCTTCGTTATGGCGAATCAGCACGTTGTTGTTGCGCAGGTGGTAACTCAGCGCGTCGGAAATTTCCGCATCGAGGAAACTGAGCAGCTGATCGCGGTTGTCGATCAGGTCGACCACCACCCCCAGACCGCTGAAGATCGACGCGTATTCGCAACCAATCACCCCGGCGCCGTAGATGATCAGCCGGCGCGGGGTGTGGCTGAGGTTGAGGATGGTGTCGCTGTCATAGACCCGCGGATGACCGAAATCCACATCCGCCGGCCGGTAAGGGCGCGAGCCGGTGGCGATGACGATCTGCTTGGCCACCAGTTTTTCCACCACGCCATTCGGGCACACCACTTCGATGGTCTGCTCATCGGCAAAGCTGCCGGTGCCGAAGAACACATCGATGCGGTTGCGCGCGTAGTAGCCGGTGCGCGAGGTGACCTGCTTGGCGATCACCCGCTCGGCGCTCTTCAGCACATCCGGGAAGGAGAACCAGCGCGGCTCGCCGATCTGGCGGAACATCGGGTTGGTGTTGAACTGCATGATCTGCCGTACCGAATGGCGCAGCGCCTTGGACGGAATGGTGCCCAGGTGGGTGCAGTTGCCGCCGACCTCGCGGCGGCTGTCGACCACCGCCACCTTGCGCCCGGCTTTGGCGGCGTTCATCGCCGCCCCCTCACCCGCCGGACCCGAGCCCAGCACCACCACATCGTAGTTGTAGACCGCCATGTTTACTCCTTCAGATCACACCGGAGCACTTATGTCGCACTCTCGGCAGGGCCAGCACTGCATCAGGCAGCCTGGCAATCGGTACTTTAGTCGCAGCAGCTTAAGGCTCGGGCCACTGCAAAACGATTAGCGCTTGGTCGCGTCCTAAACCAGCCGCTTGGGGCTGCTCTCGGCCGTGCCACTGTTGAATTCTTCGCCCTTCTCGCGGCTAGCGCCGCAGATCGAACATTGCTTTTCGATACCCATATTGGTGAAACCAGCACAGGAGCCGGCAATCGGCCTGCGCCCCATGCTTACAGCAACCGCCATCGAGGGCACCACCAGCAGCATGCTGTAAAAAACCATTAACCCAATCATTGCTCTTCGGCAGCGAATAGCTGCTGGAAAGCGCGCGTACTCTGTGTGACGAAGCCCTCACCCGCGCGGGTCACGAAAAACGCCGCAATGCCCTGGCGCTCGGCAAAGGCCAGGCCACGCTCGGGGCCCAGCACCATTAGCACTGTAGACAAGCCATCGGCGCGCAAGGCCGACCGATCGGCCACTGTCACCGCCGCCAGTTTGTGCATGACAGGTGCACCCGCTGCAGGGTCGAGGGTATGGGAGTAACGCCGGCCATTCTCTTCGAAGTAATTACGGTAGTCACCCGAGGTGGAAATCCCGTAGCCATCCAGCGCCAAGATCCGCTGCGCGACGCGCTGCCCCTCCTGCGGCGCTTCCAGCCCGATGCGCCACAACTGGCCATCCGGCTTTCTGCCAGCGGCCTTCAGCTCCCCCGTCACTTCCACCAGATAACTGTCGACGCCCAACTCATTCAGACGCTGGACGATGCGATCCACCGCATAACCGGCGGCAATGCCATTGAAGTCCAGCTGGATGTCGGCATCCTTGCACAGTTGCTCGCCGTCGACACGCAGATACTGCATACCGCTGCGTTGACGCGCGGCGGCCAACAACTCCGGCGCCGGCACCTGCTCGCCCCGCGCCTTGGGACCAAAACCCCAGAGGTCGAGCAAAGGCTCCAAAGTCAGATCGAAGGCCCCCTGGCTCTGCTGATTGAGCAGCCGCCCCGCCTCCACCAGCTGCAGCACCGCCCCCGGCATGGCCTGGCAGCTGCCCGCGGGCGCCTGGTTGAACTGCTCGACCAAAGAATCGGCACGATACGTGGACAACTGCCGGTCCAGCTCGGCCAGGATGGCGCCGGTCTCGCCCTTGAGCAGCTCGCGATCGGGGGAATCCTTACCGCGTACATATTGGATCGAGTAGCTGCTGCCCATGGTCGGGCCGCCGAACGCTTCGATACGCTCGGACGACCAGCAACCGCTTAGGGCTACCGCCAAGGCGCCAGCGATAACGGGCTGGAATAGCAGGTAATTCATGCTTAATCGCCAAAATCCTTGAGCAGGGTATTCTCCTCCTCCACACCCAATCGACCAACAGCTTGATAACAGCCGCGACCAGGGTTACTGCGCAATAAAAAACGGGAGCCTGGGCTCCCGTTTTTCATCTCAGCTAAGGCTTAGTGCGGAAAAGCCGGCGGGTTGACCCCTGCCATTTCTTCCATCACGCGCACCACCTGGCAGCTGTAGCCGAACTCGTTGTCGTACCACACGTAGAGCACGACACGGTTGTCGTTGGCGATGGTCGCCTCGGCATCCACCACACCGGCGTGGCGCGAGCCGACGAAGTCGGTGGAGACCACTTCCTGGGAGCTGACGAAATCGATCTGCTTCTGCAGGTCCGAATGCATGGCCATCTGGCGCAGGTACTCGTTGACCTCTTCACGGGTGGTGGACTTCTCCAGGTTCAGGTTGAGAATGGCCATCGACACGTTCGGCGTCGGTACGCGAATGGCGTTGCCGGTCAGCTTGCCTTTGAGTATCGGCAGGGCCTTGGCGGCTGCGGTGGCGGCACCGGTTTCGGTGATCACCATGTACAGCGGCGCGCTACGACCACGGCGATCGCCCTTGAGCTCGTTGTCGATCAGGTTCTGGTCGTTGGTGTAGCTGTGCACGGTTTCCACATGACCATTGACTATGCCGTACTGGTCGTTGATCGCTTTCAGCACCGGCACTATGGCGTTGGTGGTGCAGGAAGCGGCCGAGATGATCTTGTCATCGGCGGTGATTTCACTGTGGTTGATGCCGTGCACTATGTTCTTCAGCGCGCCCTTGCCCGGCGCGGTCAGCACCACGCGGTCGACACCCGGGCAGGCCAGGTGCTGGCCCAGGCCCTCGGCGTCACGCCATACGCCGGTGTTGTCCACCAGCAGAGCGTTCTTGATGCCGTACTGGGTGTAGTCGACTTCCTTCGGGTCCTTGGCGTAGATCACCTGGATCAGGTTGCCGTTGGCCGTCAGGGTGTTGTTGGCTTCGTCGATGGTGATGGTGCCGTCAAACTTGCCATGTACCGAGTCGCGACGCAGCAGGCTGGCGCGCTTGACCAGGTCATTGGTCGCGCCTTTGCGCACGACTATGGCGCGCAGGCGCAGGCCATCGCCGCCACCGGTTTTCTCGATCAGGATGCGCGCCAGCAGGCGGCCGATACGACCGAAGCCGTAGAGCACCACGTCGGTGCCTTCGCGGCCCGAACCGTTCTGCTTGCCGACCACATCGGCCAGCTCGTCCTTGACGAACTGCTCGATGCTGCGGCCAGCGCCTTCGGCCTTGAACTTGCTGACCATCTTGCCCAGATCCACGGAGGCGGCGCCCAGTTTGAGCTCGCTCATGGTTTTCAGGATCGGGAAGGTTTCGTGTACCGACAGCTCGGCGTCGTCGGCCAGACGGTGACGGGCGAAGCGGTGGGCTTTGAGGATGTCGATCACCGAACGGTTGATCAGACCACGTCCGTAGATCGAGGTGACCACGCTGTTGTTACGGTAGAGTTGACCAATCATCGGAATCATCGCTTCCGCAAGGGCTTCTCGATCGATCCACTCACCGAGACACTGGTCGGGCTTCTGAGTCACGGGCAGTACCTTCCACATGTAGGGGCTGAAAAAAGGGGCTACATTATGACGGCGCACGCTTGCATGAGCAATGCACGGCTGTCGTAACTGACACCGCCCATAAACGCCCGCTACAATCGGCGACCTTGTGCCTTGACCGTGAGCCGCCCGTGTCCGTACTGCGTCTGCCGTCCCTGCCGGCCACCGCCGGAAAACAACATTGGGGCAACCTGCCCGGTGCCGCGTTGAGCCTGGCGATTGCCGAAGCCGCCAGCGCTGCCCGACGCTTTACCCTGCTGCTGACCGCCGACAGCCAGAGCGCCGAGCGCCTGCAGGAAGAGCTGAGTTTCTTCGCCCCGACGCTGCCGGTGCTGCATTTCCCCGACTGGGAAACCCTGCCCTACGACCTGTTCTCGCCGCACCAGGACATCATTTCCCAGCGCATCGCCGCACTCTATCGCCTGCCGGAGCTGAAACACGGCGTGCTGGTAGTGCCGATCACCACCGCCCTACACCGCCTGGCGCCGAAACGTTTTCTGCTCGGCAGCAGCCTGGTGCTGCAGGTGGGGCAGCGCCTCGACCTCAATCAGATGCGCAGCAGCCTGGAGGCGGCGGGCTACCGCTGCGTCGATACGGTGTACGAGCATGGCGAGTTCGCCGTGCGCGGCGCCCTGATCGACCTGTTCCCCATGGGCAGCAATCAGCCTTATCGCATCGACCTGTTCGACGACGAGATCGAAACCCTGCGCACCTTCGACCCGGAGACCCAGCGTTCGATCGACAAGGTCGAGTCGATCAAGCTGCTGCCGGCCAAGGAATTCCCCCTGGAGAAGAAGGCCGTCACCGATTTCCGCGGGCGCTTTCGCGAGCGCTTCGATGTGGATTTCCGCCGTTGCCCTATCTATCAGGACCTGTCGACCGGCATCACCCCGGCGGGTATCGAGTATTACCTGCCGCTGTTCTTCGAAGAAACCGCCACCCTGTTCGACTACCTGCCGCAGGACACCCAGGTGTTTTCCCTACCCGGTATCGAGAAGGCCGCCGAACACTTCTGGGTCGACGCCCGCAGCCGCTACGAAGAACGCCGGGTCGATCCGGAGCGCCCGCTGTTGCCGCCCGCCGATATCTTCCTGCCGGTGGAAGACTGCTTCGCCCGCCTGAAGAACTGGCCGCGGGTGGTGGTCAGCCAGGACGATATAGAAGAAGGGGTCGGCCGCCAGCGCTTTAACGCACAAGCGCTGCCGGACCTGGCGATCCAGGCCAAGGCGACTGAACCCCTGGCCGCGCTACGGCGCTTTATCGAGGAACATCCGGGCCGCGTGCTGTTCTGCGCCGAGTCGGCGGGACGGCGCGAGGTGCTGCTGGAGCTGCTGGCGCGCCTCAAGCTCAAACCCAACGAATTCGACAGCTGGCCGGCCTTCGTCGAAAGCCGCGAACGCCTGGGCATCTGCATCGCCCCGCTGGATGACGGCCTGCTGCTGGACAACCTGGCCCTGGTGGCGGAAAGCCCGCTGTTCGGCCAACGGGTGATGCAGCGCCGGCGCCGCGAGAAGTCCCGCGATGGCGGCGATAACGTCATCAAGAACCTCGCCGAACTGCGAGAAGGCGCGCCTGTGGTGCATATCGATCATGGCGTCGGCCGCTACCTGGGCCTGGTCACCCTGGAGATCGAAGGCCAGGCCGCCGAATTCCTCGCCCTGATGTACGCCGAGGAAGCCAAGCTCTATGTGCCGGTGGCCAGCCTGCACCTGATCGCCCGCTACACCGGCAGCGA
>NZ_JAUYNP010000083.1 GCF_030696055.1 Pseudomonas sp.
GAGGTTGCGCTCGATCCAGTCTTCCGGGCAGTTCTTGCCATAGATACGCAGGGTTTCCGGATTTTTCGCCTCTTCGGCGTACAGCTCGGCGCCGGTACGCAGCACGGTGCCCAGGCCCTTGATCACCGGGCTGTGCGGGTCATCCACGGTTTCGCATTTGGCGTGGTGCTTGCGGTGGATGGCGGTCCACTCGCGGGTGTTCTGCCCGGTGCTCAGCCACAGCCAGAAGCGGAAGAAGTGCTTGAGCGCCGGATGCAGTTCCAGCGCGCGGTGCGCCGAGTAACGGTGCAGGTAGACAGTGACGCTGACGATGGTCACATGCGTCATCAGCAGGGTGACCGCGATCAGTTGCCAGATCGACAGGTCGAGAAAACCGTTGTACCACATGGGATTCGTGCGCCTCGTGCAAGGGAAATCGCAGCCTGCTCGAGACAGACCACGACCCATTATCCCCGACCCTGATCAGAAAACCAGTTGGTCTTTTGGATAAGAATGCCGCGCCACGGTTAGCGCCTATACTGCTGGGCAGATCAAAAGGACTGATTACCCCCCTATGAATGTGTCACCAAGCGCCTGGCGCCTCACCCTCGGCTATACCTGTGGGTTCTGCTCAGCGACGCTCTGCTCGCCACATTCGCGCTCTCGTTCGCACAGCTGGCCAGCAGCACCACAGTCCCGCAGGAATAGACCATGCGCGTGATGATTCTCGAGGATGATGTATGGATCGCCGACCTGCTCAAGCAGATCGTCCTGAGCCTGCGCCCCGGTGCGCAGGTGGCCTGCCACGGCAGCCTGGCCGAGGCCTTGAGCGACTGGCAAAGCCTGGCCGCCGATCTGTTGATCTGTGACTGGAACCTGCCCGACGGCCCCGGCACGCGCCTGCTCGAGCAAGTGCGCCGCGATGACCGCGCGATCCCCCTGGTGATGATCACCGGACGCGCCGACCGCGACAGCGTGCTGGAGATCCGTCCGCTACACATCAATGCCTTTATCAGCAAGCCGTTCCAGGTGCCCAAGGTGCTCGAATGCCTGGACCGCCTGCTGCCCGCGTTCAGCGATACCACAGTCGTGGAAACAGTGGACACCGGCAGTTTTAGCGAGTTTCTCGACGCGCAAGCCAACAACGCCCTGGATCTGCCCCTGCAGGAGGGCATGCATGAGCGGCTCAAGGCGCTCGGCCAGGAACCACCCAGCCTGCAGCAACTCAAGCAGCAGTGGCAGGACGACCCGGCCCTCACCGCACGCATGCTGGCGGCGGCCAATAGCAGCCAATACAACAAGACCGCCACCCCCTGCCTGAGTCTGGGCGAGGCCCTGCAGGCCCTGGGCCCGGTCACCAGCCTGAATATCGGCATCGGCTTGGGCCTGCATGCCGCCAGCCAGCTGGACGACCCGGAGCTGCGCCTGCAGGCCCAGGCGCTGATGCAGCAGATCGGCCAGTTGCATCAGCGCGTGGCCGAACTGGCCGCCGCCTGCCACCTCGACCCGGGGCCCTTGCACAGCGCCGCCCTGCTGCACCGCATGGGCGAGCTGTGCCTGCTGCAACAGGCGCAGCTGTGGAAAAGCGCCGGGCACAGCCTGTCGCTGGAGCAGCTGAGCATGGCCATGGCTAAAACCAGCGGCGAGCTGGCCATTCGGCTAAAACTGCACTGGCGCCTGCCCACCCCCCTGCGCGAGCTGATCGGCGCCTGTTATGTGCTGCCCACGCTGAATCTCAGGCGCGAGGTGATAGTCATGCACCTGGCCGCCAGCGAGCTGCACGCCACGCCAGATGCAGCGAAACTGGCGCGCCTACGCCGCCTGGCGGGCCTGACCTAGCAGATCGTTGAAAAACGTAGGCGAGGCAGCCGAGACAAGGCAAACGCGGCCGCTACGCAGCGAAGCGGAGTAACAGCCGCAGGCTGGCCCGCAGGGCGAACGCAGTGAGTCAAAAGCGCAGTTTACTGCTGTAAATGAGCATTTTGAGGCCACTTTTAACGCAGTATCGGCCACGTAGGTAGTTTTTCAGCGGCCTGCTAGCAGGCGCATTCGCTCCCCCCAAGAGGCCTGCATGGGTAGCAACAGCTCCGCTGCAATGCGCTGGATTGTCGGCCTCGCCAGCCTGGGCCTGGCGCTGTTGTTCTGCGCCTTCGGCTGGCGCGCCCTGAGTGAGCGCGAGGCGCTCTGGCAATTGCAGCTGGCCAGCCACGGCGAGCTGCAACAGCGCGCCCTGCAGAGCGCCAGCCAGCGCCAGGCGGCCCAGGCGCAACTGCTCGGCGAAACCCTGGCCGCCGACGCCTGGGTGGTGGAGTTGGTGCGCCAGGCCCAGGCCCTGCAGCGCCAGGCCGGCGGCCAGAGCGCGGCGGCCCTGCAGCGTCTCCGCGACCAGCTGTATACCCGCCTGCTGCCGCGCTGGCGCACCCTGCAGGCCAGCCACCCCTTTCGTCTCTATGTGCACCTGGCGCCCCAGGGCGAGGTCTTCCTGCGCGTGCATGAGCCCGAGCGCCATGGCGACCAGCGCCTCGCGCAGCACCCCATACTGCGCGATGCCTTGCACAGCGGCAGCCGCCGCAGTGGCCTGGAGCTGAACGCGAGCGACGCGGGCATGCGCGCGGTGGTGCCGCTGCGCCTCGACAGCCTGGCCGGCCCCTACCAGGTGGGCGCCATCGAAGTGGTCTATGGCGTGCTCGACGAACTGCCGCAGCTGGATCGAGAGCTGAATGCCGGGGTCGCCCTGCTGCTCGCAGACGGCAACCCGACGCAGCCCTGGCGCCTGAGTGCCTACTCGCGCGCCCAGGTGCCGGGCTGGCACGCCGCCGGCCGGCTGCCGCCCCCCGCCGCCGGCAATGTGCAGCGGCTGCTGCAGGACCAGGGGCGGACCTACCTGCTCAACCAGCTGGTCCTGCCCGCCTACCCGCCCAGCGCCGCCAGCCCGGCGCCCAGCCAGGCCCTGGCCCTGGCCCTGGTCTGGCGCGATATCACCGAGCTGGCCGCCGCGCACCAGCACAACAAGCGCCAGGCAGTCGGCAAATGGCTACTGGCCTGGCTGGGCTCGACCGCCACCCTGCTGCTGCTGTTGTGGGCCACCAAGCGCAGCAGCCAGGCGCAGCTCAGCCGCCACCGCGACGAACTGCACGCCAAGCACCAGCAGAGCGAGCAGGCGCGCCAGCTGCTGGCGGTGATCGCCCAGGCCCAGGCCGCCTATATCACCGCGCAGAATCAGCGCGAAGCCTTCGATGCGCTGCTGGGGCGCATCCTCGAACTGACCGCCAGCCAGTTCGGTTTTATCGGCGAAGTGCTGCACGACGAACAGGGCGCGCCCTCGCTGCGCGCCTACGCCATCAGCGCCAGCGCCTGGGCCTACACCAGCTCCACGCCCGCGGCGGCCGACGCTGCCGCCCAGGGCCGGCCCGGGCCTAATCTCGACAGCCTGTTCGAGCAGGCGCTGCACAGCCCCGGCCCGCTGCTCTGCAATGTCCCGGCTGCCGACCAGCCAGCGGGGCAACCCAAGTTACAGGCCTTTGCCGGCCTGCCGGTGCAGGCCAATGGCCAGCGGGTCGGCCTGCTCGGCCTGGCCAACCGCGCCGGCGGTTACGACCCGGCCTTCGTCGAGTTCCTGCAGCCGCTGCTGGCCACCCTCGGCCAGCTGATCGAGGCCCTGCGTCGGGATATCCAGCGCGCACAGACCCAGCACAGCCTGCAGCGCCAGCAGGCGGCCCTGCACGCGCTCAACGAGATTGCCGCGCTGCCGGCCCTGAGCAGCCAGCAGCAGCTGCGCCAGGCGCTGCAACTGGGCGCCGAGTTCTACGGCGTGCCCCTGGGGCTGATCAGCCGCATCGACGGCGAGGATTACCAGGTGCTGGCGCAGGTCTCGCCGCCCGGCGGCCTGCAGGACGGCCAGCACTTCGTCCTCGGCGACACCTACTGCAGCCTCGCCCTGCACGGCGACGACGTGCTGGCCATCGAGCAGATGGGCCAGTCCGCCCACGCCCAGCATCCCTGCTACCCGCTGTTCGCCCTGGAAACCTATATCGGCATGGCCATCTGGGTGGCCGGGCAGCGCTTCGGCACCCTGGCCTTCTGCGCCCACGAGGGGCGGCAGGCGCCATTCGACGAGGCCGAGCGCGAATTCCTGCGCCTGTTCGCGCGCTGGGTCGGCGCCACCCTGGAGCGCCAGCAACAGGAGCTGGCGCGCCAGGTCCTGCTGGAACGCCTCGACGAATCCCAGCGCATCGCCCGCCTCGGCCATTGGGAGGCCAACCTGCAGAGCGGCGAGCTGTACTGGTCGCCGACCATCTACAGCATCTTCGGCTACGACCCGCAGCACTACCAACCCAGCGTGGAGAACTTCAAGCGCGCGGTGCATCCGGATGACCTGGCCCTGATCGAAGCCAGCGAACAACGGGTGCTGGCCGGCGGCGTGCACGACCTGGTGCACCGCATCATTCGCCCCGATGGCGAGGTGCGCTGGGTCCACGAGCTGGCGCGCCTGCAGCCCGACGCCCAGGGGCAGCTGTCGCGCCTGGTCGGCACCGTGCAGGACGTCAGCGAGCGGGCCCAGGCCGAGGCGGCGTACAAGGCGCAGAGCCAGCGCCTGGCCAGCATCATCGAAGGCACCCATATCGGCACCTGGGAGTGGAACGTGCAGAGCGGCGCCACGGTGTACAACGAGCGCTGGGCGCAGATCATCGGCTATAGCCTGGCCGAGCTGGCCCCCTGCGCTATCGACGGCTGGCGGCAGCGCCTGCACCCGGATGACCTGGAGGCGACCCAGGCCTTGCTGCAGGCGCACTTTCGCGGCGAAACGCCCTACTACGACTGCCAGTACCGCATGCACCATAAGCTCGGCCACTGGGTCTGGGTGCACGACCGCGGCCGGGTGGAGAGCTGGGCCGAGGATGGCCAGCCGTTGCTGATGTACGGCACCCATGCCGATATCAGCCAGGCCAAGCTGCGCGAGGAGGAAGTGCGCCAGGCCCGCGCCTTCCTCCAGGCGGTGCTCGACTCCGCCACCGGGGTGAGCATCATCGCCACCGACATCACCGGCCTGATCCGCCTGTTCAACACCGGCGCCGAACGCCTGCTGGGCTATAGCGCGGCGGAAATAATCGGCTACCACAGCCCGGCGACCTTCCACCTGGCCAGCGAGGTGGCGGCCCGCGGCGCGGAGCTCAGTCAGCAGACCGGCACGCCCATCGAAGGCTTCGAGGTGTTTGTCCACGCTGCCCGCAGCGGCGAGCCGGAAACCCGCCAGTGGACCTATGTGTGCAAGGACGGCAGCCAGCGCCGGGTCAACCTGACGATCAGTGCGATCTTCGAGAATGACCTCAGCATCAGCGGCTTTCTCGGCATCGCCAGCGATATCAGCGAACTGCAACTGGCCACCCGCGCCCTGCAGAAGAGCGAAAGCCGCTTTCGCGGCCTGGTGGCCAACCTGCCGGGGGTGGTCTACCGCTGCGACCACGACGCCGACTGGACCATGCGCTATGTCAGCGACGAGATCGCCACCCTGACCGGCTACCCGGCCAGTGACTTTATCGATAACCGGGTGCGCAGCTTCGCCAGCATCATCCACCCCGACGACCTGGCGCTGACCTACCAGACCCTGGACGCCGTCGAACGCCAGGAAAGTTTCGAGCTGACCTATCGCCTGCAGCATGCCGACGGCCACAGCGTCTGGGTGCGGGAAAAAGGCCGCGGCGAATACGACCAGGGCGGCCAGCTGCTGTGGGTTTCCG
>NZ_JAUYNP010000231.1 GCF_030696055.1 Pseudomonas sp.
CGAGCACGAAGGCGACGCGGGGCGTCTTTCCGGTTGGCGGTGGGCGGTGGGCGGTGGGCGGGAGGGCCGTATTCGACCGGCAGTCATCCAGGTTATCGCGCTACGGATGGGCTGGTTTGGCCCGCTGTCCTGCCAGAATCACCAAGGCGATGCCGCCAATAATGGCTAGCGCTGCCAAGATCAGGCGCAAGGTGATGTGTTCGCCCAGAAAAACCACGCCGTCCAGTGCGGCGAGTAGCGGCACACTGAGTTGCACTGTGGCGGCAGTGATGGCTTTCAATGCAGGTAACGCGGTGTACCAAATGGCATAGCCCAATCCAGAGGCCAGTGCTCCTGATGCAGCGGCGTAGCCGACCCCTGCGTGCTGCAGGGCGGCATCGCCGCTCATCACTGTACTCAGGACAAGGGCAATGGGTATGGCACGCAGGAAATTACCGGCGGTTACTTTGATGGGGTCGCCTGCGCCTTTTCCACGCAAAGAGTAAATCCCCCAGGCAACCCCTGCGCCCAGCATCAAGGTCGAAGCGAATAGCGGCGGCGCGGATAGGCCCGGCAGAAGCAGGCCGACAAGCCCGGCAACCGCCAGCAATAGCCCGATAAGCTGAGGTGCAAGGAGGCGCTCGCCCCTGCAGATGGCATAACCAATCATCGTGGCTTGTACCGCGCCAAACAGCAGCAGCGCCCCCGTTGCCGCGGGCAGGGTGATATAGGCAAAGGAAAACCCGGCAGCGTAAGCAAACAAGGCCACAGCCGATAACCAGTTGCCTTGGCCAAGCGATGCGCCGCCTCTGATTCGCACGATAAGCCAGAGCATCAACGCGCCTGCAAGCAGTCGAATGCTGGTGAAGCTGGCTGCATCAATACTGGTGTGGGCGAGCGCTGCTCGGCACAGCAGAGAATTGGCGGCGAAGGCGATCAAGGCCAGCAGGGTCATGCTAATGATGCGGGCATATGACATGCTTCGACTCCCTTGGAATAGCACCTGGGTTGCTGCACTCACTAATGCCGCCGGCCAAAACCCTTGGCAAAAACCAGCCAGGCAAATAACGGGTAGCTGAAGTAGTGCAACCCAAAGATCAGCAGCCCCATGGGCCCGGGCTCGTCTTTCAGCATCATCATCCCCAGCAGGCCCAGGTAGAGCAAACCCAGTACGCCGCCATAGAGCCAGAGCAGATGGTGTCTCTCGCTCGGCATGGGCGCGCGGCGGTGGCGCCAGGCGAACCACAGGGCCATGGCGCCGGCGACTGTGGCGGCGATCAGCAGCGTGGTCAGTACGCCGCCGAGTTTGACCCAGGTGCGCAGCAGCAGGTTGAGCACTAGCACGGCCGCCACACCGCTTAGGGCCAGGCGGCTAATGGGGACGCTGGTGGGGGCTGTCGCGGGCGGTTGCATGGTGCCTCTCCCTGCAGAATAGGCTGCTGCGCGGCTTGCCAAGTAGCAGCTGGCAGCGCCGGGTTACGCCGCGCCAGCTGCGCTGACTCGATCCTCAGCTTGAGCGGCCCAGCCTACAGGCTGCGATTTAAGCCAAAGCGATTTTTCAGCACGGCCTCCAGCAGGCGCTTGGGCACCAGCGCGGCCAGCAGCGGCATGCTGCGGCTGCCATGGCCCAGGCGCAGCAGGTTGGGGCGCTTGCGGCGTTGCACGGCGGTCAGCAGCTGGCGGGCGAACTGGCTGACCGGGGTGGGGTTGTCCTGCGAGGCGTTGGCGCGGGCGCGGATGCCCTCGCGGATCGGCCACCAGGGCGAGGCCTGGTCGATCAGCTGTTCGGCCTGTTGGCTGGCGTTGGCGCCGAAGCTGGAGGCGATGGCCCCGGGCTGCACTTCCATCACCTCAATGGCGAAGGGCGCCAGTTCCAGACGCAGGGCATCGGTCAGGGCATGCACCGCGGCCTTGGAGGCGCAGTAGGCGCCGGCGAAGGGGGTGACCAGCACGCCGGAGACGCTGCCGATATTCACCACCAGGCCGCGGCTTTGGCGCAGCAGCGGAAAGCAGGCGCGGGTCACGCCGATCAGCGCGAACACATTGGTTTCGAACTGCTTGCGCATGGCCTCGACGCCGCCATCCAGCAGCGGGCCCATGGCGCCGTAACCGGCGTTATTGATCAGCACATCGAGGCCGCCAGCTTCGGCCTTCAGGCGTTCGGCCAGTTGGCCCAGGGCCAGGCCATCGTTGACGTCCAACTCGACCGCGTGGAAGCCGGCGGCGCTCAGCTCTGCAACATCGGCCGGTTTGCGGGCGCTGGCCCAGACGCTATAGCCGGCCTGCTGGAAGACCTCGGCCAGGGCGCGGCCGATGCCGCTGGAGCAGCCGGTGATCAGGACAGTGGGTTGGCTCATACGGGCTTCCTTGTAGTTGTCTTGAGCGTGAGGCAGCGGATATTAACGGCTAAAGCTGCCGTGCAGCTGTTCGGCGCGAAATTCCAGGGTGCTGGCGCGGTAGCCGCGGCGCAAGGTCGGCAGCGGCAGGCAGCTGTGCCAGCTGGCGCCGGGCAGCAGTTCGCCGGGACCACTGTAGCGCGGTGAATCGTACAGACGTTCGGCCAGATTAACGCTGTCGCCGGGGCGGTAGGCGGCGATCTGCCAGTGCAGCTCCAGCAGGGCCGCGCTGCTGCCGTTCTGCAGTTCGAGGGCTAGCGGGCGATCCGCCGGGCAAGTATCCGGGGCGTAGCTCAGGCGCAGTTCGAGATGGGCCAGGTGGCGGTTCTCGCGGCTTTCCTGCCAGAGCACCCAGCTGGCCACCAGGGCCAGGCCGGTCAGGGCGGCGAGGGAAATGGGCAGGGCCTTGCCGGGGTAACGCAGCAGCAGGATCAGCCAGCTCAGTAGCAGAATCGCGCCGATCAGCATCAATCAGGCCTCGGGGTGGTCGCGCAGGAATACCAGATTATCAGCCTTGGAGTGTTCCGCCGAATAGCGGTAACCCTGGGCGTTGAAATCCTTAAGGCCTTCTGGGTTTTTCAGCCGCTCCTTGATCACGTAACGGGCCATCAGGCCGCGGGCTTTCTTGGCGTAGAAGCTGATGATCTTGTACTGGCCGTTTTTCAGGTCCTTGAACTCGGTGTCGATCACCCGCGCGTTCAGGGCTTTGCGCTTGACCGCGCCGAAGTATTCGGTGGAGGCCAGGTTGAGCAGCACCTCGTCGCCCTGGGCGGCCAGGGCTTGGTTAAGCCAGCCGCTGATGCGCTCGCCCCAGAAGGCATAGAGGTCTTTGCCTCGCGGGTTGGCCAGCTTGGTGCCCATTTCCAGGCGGTAGGGCTGCATCAGGTCGAGCGGGCGCAGCACGCCATACAGGCCGGAGAGCATGCGCAGGTGCGCTTGCGCGAAATCGAAATCGGCCTCGCTGAAGTCCTCGGCATGCAGCCCGGTATAGACGTCGCCCTTGAACGCCAGCAGTGCCTGCTTGGCGTTCTCTGGCGTGAACTTGGCCGTCCAGCTGCCGAAGCGCGCGGCATTCAGGCCGGCCAGCTTGTCCGACAGGTGCATCAGCTCGGCGATCTGCGCCGGGTTGAAGTCGCGCAACTGGTTGATCAGATCCTGGGCGTGTTCGAGGTGTTCGGGCTGGGTATAGCGCTGGGTCACCGGCGGCGCCTGGTAATCGAGGGTCTTGGCCGGGGAAATCACCATCAACATAAACACTGCTCCTAAAAGTATGGGCGCGATTCTAACAGTGGCATTGACGAGGGTGGAGATCGCTTGACCTGGGGGCCGCCACGGGGTTGTAGTTTGCCCAGGTCGAATCCGCCAAGGAGCTGCCATGACCGCCTGCAACCATTCCCGCTGGGAGCCTTCCCACGATTACCGCCCGCTGGAAACCAGCGCCGAACGCCAAGCCTGGCGGGTGGCGGCGCTGACCGGGGTGTGCATGCTGGTGGAGATAGTCGCCGGTTATGCCTTCAACTCCATGGCGCTGTTGGCCGACGGCTGGCATATGGCCTCGCATATGCTCGCCATCGGCCTGACCGCCCTGGCCTATTTGCTGGCGCGGCGCTATGCCCAGGACCCGCGCTTTGCCTTCGGCACCTGGAAGATCGAGGTGCTGGCCGGCTTCGCCAGTGCCCTGCTGCTCTTGGTGGTGGTGGCCATGCTGGCGTTCGAGTCGCTGTGGCGACTGTGGCAACCGCAGCGGATTGCCTTCGATTTGGCCTTGGGGGTGGCGGTGGTCGGCCTGCTGGTCAACCTGGTCTCGGCCTGGTTGCTGCGCGATCAGCATCAGCATGCCCATGCACACAGCCACAACCATGCCGATCACGATCACGATCACGACCATCCGCAGCCGGCAGCCGGCAAAGACCTCAATCGCCACGCCGCCTTTATCCATGTGCTGGCCGATGCCCTGACTTCGGTGGCGGCCATAGTGGCGCTGCTCGGCGGCTGGTTATTCGGCTGGGATTGGCTCGACCCGCTGATGGGTGTGATCGGCGCGCTGATCATCGCGCTGTGGGCCAAGGGCCTGCTGCTGGAAACCGCCAAGGTGCTGCTCGACCGCGAGATGGACAGCCCGCTGGTCGAGCGGGTTCGCAGCGCCCTGGCGCAGGAGGCGGACACCGAACTGGCCGACCTGCATCTATGGCGTGTCGGTCGCGTGCAGTTCGCCTGTATCGTCAGCCTGGTGACCCATGGCGAGGCCTCGGCGGATCGCTACAAGGCGCGCCTGGCGGGGATTCGCGAGCTGGTGCACGTGACCGTGGAGGTCAATCGCTGCGCCGATGTGCAGGGAGCGGAGCGGGGCTGAATGGAAAAAATCTGCTGGCTCGAAAGCCGATGGGACTTCCGACTTTACCGGCGCCCGGGCAGGTCGCCAAGCGCTATTTTCGGGCCCGATAAATAAAGCCAAGAAAGCTTAAAAATACGTTTGTCTGTCATCTGTTTTGGAGTATTTAAGAGACAAGACCGCCGAACCCTGCAGACAGGTGGCGACCCTTGGCCCTCACCTTGCTTGCACCTTCTCAGCCCCCATCTGAGATGTCGGCGGCCCCCCGCGGCGCAGCACTGCACTGGTATTGCGTCGCTTGGCTACTACAAAAGGTGACCGAGTATGGATGACCACGGACGCTCCAAGCCCACCGCACCAACCCTGTACGCCCTCGACACCAATGTGCTGATCCACGATCCCAACGCCTTGCTGAACTTTCAGGAGCACCACGTCGCCATCCCGATGACGGTGCTGGAAGAGCTGGACAAGTTGAAGACCGGTAAGCAAGGGGTGGCGGTCGAGTGCCGGCAGGCCATCCGCTTGATCGACAAGATACTCGGCGTGGCGACCCCGGAGGAAGTGGAGCATGGCGTGCCCATCCAGCGCGAGAAGAGCGGCCCCTGCGGTTACCTCTCGATCCTGATGAGCAAGAGCGCGTCGCCCATCACCTGGCTACCGGAAGACCTCAACGACAACAAGATCATCAACCAGCTGGTGGAGCTGAAAACACGCCGGCCGGGGATGTCCGTGGTGCTGGTGACCAAAGACATCAATATGCGCCTGAAGGCGCGCGCCTGCGGCATCGATTCGGAGGACTACCACACCGACCAGCTGGTCGACGACGTATCCCTGCTGTCCCAGGGTTACCACAATATGGACGGCTCCTTCTGGGACCGCGTGAGCACGGTGGAAACCCGCCAGGATCACGGCCGTACCTGGCACCGCGTGAAGTTGATCGACAACCTGCCGGCGGTGCACGTCAACGAGTTCATCATCGACGAACAAGGCTTTGTCGGCTGGATCAAGGGCATTCAGGCGGGGGAACTGCTGATTCTCGACCTGCATCAGGAGCCGCTGATGCACCAGGAGGCCTGGGGCCTGCGCCCGCGTGATGTGTATCAGTCGCTGGCGCTGTATGCCCTGCTCGATCCGGATATCCACCTGGTCAACCTGTCCGGCGCCGCCGGTTCGGGCAAGACCATCCTGGCCCTGGCGGCGGCCATCGAGCAGACCATGGTCACCAAGCGTTATCGGCGCATCATCGCCACCCGCAGCGTGCAGGGCCTGGATCAGGAAATCGGCTTCCTGCCCGGCACCGAGGCGGAGAAGATGGAGCCCTGGCTCGGCGCCATCACCGACAACCTGGAAGCGCTGCATATGGACGACGAGAACACCCATGGCAGCGTCGACTACATACTGCAAAAGGTGCCGCTGCAGTTCAAATCCCTCAACTACATCCGCGGGCGCAGCTTCCAGCAGAGCCTGATCCTGATCGACGAATGCCAGAACCTCACCCCGCACCAGATGAAAACCATCATCACCCGCGCCGGCACCGGCTCCAAGGTGGTGTGCCTGGGTAACCTGGCACAGATCGATACGCCCTACCTGTCGGCGCCCAGCTCGGGCCTGACCTACCTCACCGAGCGCTTCAAGGACTTCCAGCACGGCGTGCATATCACCCTGCAAGGGGTGCCGCGCTCGGTGCTGGCCGAATACGCCGAAACCCATATGTAAAACCTTTCACCGCGTCCGCCTTGCAGCCACCCTGCAGGGCGGGGCTGCGGCGGATCCCGCCGGATCGTAGGTTGGGCTGAGCTGCGCGAAGCCCAACAAGGTACAACTGGGTGGCAAGGGCGGTGCTCGCAGCAGCACCGTTGGGCTTCGTCGCTGCGCTTCTCAGCCCAACCTACAAAGGTTCAACACGCAACTGGGCATAGCCATAGCCCTTCAGCCGCGTCCGCCCTTTAGTCTGATCACCGGGTATTCACGGGTGCCGAAACTTGACCCCTGGGTTTACAATCGGTCGATACCCGCCTGGAGCCTGCCCGTGTTAACCCATCTCGATTCCCAAGGTCGCGCCAATATGGTCGACGTCAGCGACAAAGCCCTGACCGTCCGTGAAGCCGTGGCCGAAGCCCTGGTGCGCATGCGCCCGGAAACCCTGCAGATGATCGCCCAAGGCGACCACCCCAAGGGCGACGTATTCGCCGTGGCGCGCATCGCCGGCATCCAGGCGGCGAAGAAGACTTCCGACCTGATCCCGCTGTGCCATCCCTTGATGCTAACCAGCGTCAAGGTCGAGCTGACGCCCGAGGGCGTGGATGCCGTGCGCATTACCGCGCGCTGCAAATTGACCGGGCAGACCGGGGTGGAGATGGAAGCCCTGACCGCCGCCAGCGTCGCCGCGCTGACCATCTATGACATGTGCAAGGCGGTGGACCGCGGCATGGTCATCGAAAGCGTGCGTCTGCTGGAGAAGGTCGGCGGCAAGAGCGGCCACTTCGTTGCAGGGGAACTGGCATGATCCGCGTGCAGTATTTCGCCCGTTACCGCGAGGCCCTGGGCCTGGATGGCGAGCAGGTCAGTGGCGAGTTCGGCAACCTGGAGCAGCTGCGCCAGCACCTGCTGAGCCGCGGTGGCGTGTGGCAGGTGCTGGCCGAACAGAACCTGATGTGTGCGCGCAATCAGGAACTGTGCAGCCTCGACGAGCCGGTGCAGGCCGGTGATGAAGTAGCCTTCTTTCCCACCGTCACCGGGGGCTGAATATGGCCATCCGCGTCCAGTCGCAACCCTTCGATCCGGGCCATGAGCTCAACGCTCTGCATGCCGCTAATCTCGGCATAGGCGCGGTGGTCAGCTTTGTCGGCTATGTGCGCGACTTCAACGAGGGCCGCGAAGTTGGCGGCATGTTTCTCGAGCACTTTCCCGGCATGACCGAGAAATCCCTGGGCAAGATCGCCGAGGAAGCCGCGCAGCGCTGGCCGCTGCTGAATATCGAGATCATCCACCGCATCGGCCGCCTGGAGCCGGGCGAGCCGATCGTCTTCGTCGGCACCACGAGCGCTCACCGCCAGGGGGCCTTCGATGCCTGCAACTTCATCATGGACTACCTGAAAACCCGCGCGCCGTTCTGGAAGAAGGAAGACACCGGCGAAGGCCCGCGCTGGGTCGAGGGGCGGTGCAGCGATCAGGCCGCGGCCGAGCGCTGGAAGCCCCGGAGAACGTAGCCCGGATGCAATCCGGGAGCAGACTTTCAG
>NZ_JAUYNP010000087.1 GCF_030696055.1 Pseudomonas sp.
TGCGGGAGTCCTTGACGGTCACGTTGGCAACCTGGTTCAGCGGGGTATCGGCGCCGTAGTAAGGCACCATCACACCGCCCAGGATGCTGGGGTGAGCCTGGCCGGTACGGATACGGCTGAATGCGTTGATCAGCGACTCCAGGCTCTTCTGCATGCGCGCCTGGGCGTCTTTCTTGATCTCGTTGATCATTGTTTATCTTCCTCAATCAGAGTGCCTTCGGCGCCACCCACCACGACATTCAGCAGGGCACCCGGCTTGTTCATATTGAAAACCCGCAACGGCATATTGTGATCGCGACACAGGCAGATAGCCGTCAGGTCCATGACGCCCAGCTTGCGGTCCAGCACCTCATCGTAAGTCAGGCGCTCGAACTTCTCTGCATGCGGGTCCTTGAACGGATCGGCGGTGTACACACCATCCACCTTGGTCGCCTTGAGCACCACGTCGGCATCGATTTCGATGGCGCGCAGGCAGGCAGCCGAGTCGGTGGTGAAAAACGGATTGCCAGTGCCAGCGGCAAAAATCACCACCTCACCGGTCTTCAGATGACGCAGCGCCTTGCGCCGGTCGTAATGATCGGTCACCCCGACCATGGAAATCGCCGACATGACGATGGCCGGGATATTCGAACGTTCCAGCGCGTCGCGCATGGCCAAGGCGTTCATCACGGTAGCCAGCATGCCCATATGGTCGCCGGTTACTCGATCCATCCCGGCGGCGCTCAAGGCGGCGCCACGGAACAGGTTGCCGCCACCTATGACCAGGCCGACCTGCACGCCGATACCGACCAGCTGACCGACTTCCAGCGCCATGCGATCGAGCACCTTGGGGTCGATACCAAAGTCTTCAGACCCCACCAGGGCTTCGCCGCTAAGTTTGAGCAGAATGCGCTTATAGCGCGGTTGACGACCACTCACCTGCTGAGCCATTACCAGTCTCTCCTGCGGCGTTTGAATTCTGTGCGAACCAGGGGTTCGCTTTTATCGAGCGCTTCGACAGCGCCCGGAGCCGTTGGTGCCAAAGCCCAACCGCTTGTTCCAGCTTAGCCATCCCCGCAATTTGACAAAGAGGCCGCGCGCGTTAGCGGGCAGCCTCTTCGGGGCGACAGCGGTAGCCGTCTTACTGCTTGCTGGCAGCCAGTTGCGCAGCCACTTCTTCAGCGAAGTTGTCGACTGGCTTCTCGATGCCTTCGCCTACCTGGAAGCGGGTGAAGGAAACGATTTCAGCACCGGCCTTCTTGGCCAGAGCACCGACCTTGACTTCCGGATCTTTAACGAAGGCTTGCTCAACCAGGCTGGCTTCAGCGAGGAACTTCTGAATACGGCCGCCCACCATCTTCTCGACGATTTCAGCCGGCTTGCCCTTGATCTTGTCTTCGTTGAGGCTCATGAACACGGCTTTTTCGCGCTCGATGGCTTCAGCGGAAACTTCCGAAGGCAGCAGGAATTCAGGGTTGCTTGCCGCAACGTGCATGGCGATGTCTTTGGCCAGGTCAGCGTCGCCGCCTTTCAGGACCACCACAACACCGATCTTGTTGCCGTGCAGGTAAGCATTGACCACGTCGCCTTCAACGCGGGCCAGACGACGAATGTTGACGTTCTCGCCAACTTTAGCCACCAGCGCTTCACGAGCAGTTTCCTGAGCGGCGATCAGCGGAGCTGCGTCGGTCAGTTTGTCGGCGAAGGCTTTCTCGATGCTGCTGGTGACGAAGTTCTTGAAGTCGTCCTGCAGAGCCAGGAAGTCAGTTTGCGAGTTGACTTCGAGGATCACGGCCGACTTGCCGTCAGCAGCGACTTTAACGCCGATAGCGCCTTCGGCAGCCACGTTGCCAGCCTTCTTGGCAGCCTTGATCGCGCCGGAAGCACGCATGTCGTCAATGGCTTTTTCGATGTCGCCGCCGGCCTTGGTCAAGGCCTTTTTGCAATCCATCATGCCTTCGCCAGTGCGCTCACGCAGTTCTTTGACCAACGCTGCAGTAATCTCTGCCATTTCAAATTCCTCTTGGATAGGTTTTATAACCATTCCACCCGGCATCGCGGGCGTTCAACGCTTAACGCATCGTCAACCACTACTGCCTAATGGAGCCGCGGCGCAACGATGGTTTTCAAGGTGGCAAAAAGGGGGCAAAGCCCCCTTTTTGCGAACTAAGCAAACGCTATAGGCGCAGTGCTTAGCCTTCAGCAGCTTCTGCAGCCGGGGCTTGCTCGACGAACTCGTCGGTGCCGCCACCCGTGTTGCTGCGACCACGCACTACGGCGTCAGCCATGGCACCCATGTACAGCTGGATGGCGCGAATGGCGTCATCGTTGCCTGGGATGATGTAGTCAACGCCGTCCGGGCTGCTGTTGGTATCGACGATGCCGATAACCGGGATACCCAGCTTGTTGGCTTCGGTGATAGCAATGCGCTCGTGGTCAACGTCGATCACGAACAGAGCGTCCGGCAGACCGCCCATGTCCTTGATACCACCCAGACTGCGATCCAGTTTTTCCAGATCACGGGTGCGCATCAGGGCTTCTTTCTTGGTCAGCTTGGCGAAAGTACCGTCCTGGGACTGAACTTCCAGATCACGCAGACGCTTGATCGAGGCACGGATGGTTTTGTAGTTGGTCAGCATGCCGCCCAACCAGCGATGATCGACGTACGGCGAACCGCAACGTGCTGCTTCTTCAGCAACGATCTTGCCA
>NZ_JAUYNP010000090.1 GCF_030696055.1 Pseudomonas sp.
CTGTACGACTGCGACTTCAACCAGATGCTCGACCTGCCGCTTGAACTGCCAGGCCAGCTGATCGGCCGCCAACGCCCCCATCTGCGTGACCTGCTGACGGCCGAGCTGGACGGCAACCCCATAGTCACCCGCGACCATTGCTATGCCTGCACCGCCGGACAGGGTTCCAGCTGTGGCGGCGCGCTGATTGCCTAAGGATTGTTCCATGCAAGCCACTAGCCTGTTGTTCTGGGGCTTTCTGCTACCGGGCTGGCTGCGGGGTAGGCGTTGATGCGCGCCGGCCACGATTGCCCGCCGGACTACCGCCTGGCGAGCGACGCCTTTGCCGGCGCGCCGCTATTCGATTGCCAGAGCCTCTATGTGGTCGGCGGCCTGTATGGCAACCGCCAGGCCCTGGCCGCGCTGCAAAAACGTCTGGCCGCCGAGCCGGGCGCGCGGCTGGTGTTTAACGGCGCTGCGCACGGGTTCGACCGCGACCCCGAGATTTTCCAGCAGATAGAGCTGGGCCTAAGCGCCCATCTAGCCCTGCGCGGCCATCTGGAAACCGAGCTGGGCCGGGCTACGGACAGCGGCGCCGGCGGCTGCGCCTACCCAATAACAGTGGATAAGGCGGTGGTCGAGCGCTCCAATACCATCCAGGCCGAACTCAAAAATACCGTGCAAGGCTTGCCGGGAATGGCCGAGCGCCTGGCCGCGCGGCCCAGCACGGCGCTGGTCAGGGTCGCCGGTCAGCGCGTGGCGATCAGTCCTGGCGACGAGCTATCCCTGGCCGGCTGGGGTTGCTCACGCGAATCCCTAAGTGAGCCGGTTCGCCAGCAGCAACTTGATCACTGGTTCGCCGCACAGAACGTACGGGTTCTAGCCACCAGCCATAGCTGCGCGGCGGCGGCGTTAAGCCTTGAGCAGGGCGCGCTGATCAATAACGGTGCGGCCGGCATGCCCAATTTTGCCGGTGGCCGCTACGGCCTGCTCAGCCGCATCGCCAGCACGCCGCACCCGGCGGCGCTGTATCGCTGCCAGCGCGACGGGCTGTTTATCGAGGCATTGCCGCTGAACTACGACCACGCCGCCTTTCTCGCCGACTTCGACCGCCAGTGGCCAGCCCATAGCCCGGCGGCGCTGTCCTATCGCCCACGCATTCTCGGCGCTGTTGCGGAACCACCGCAGCAGGCCCTGCTGGCCGGCTTTAGCCTGTGCCAAAGCCTCTGCGCCCTGGAGGCGCTGACCGATGAATAGTCGCAAACTCGCCTTGCTGGGCCTGATCCTCGCCCTGCTGGGCAGCTTCTTTGTCTTCGATATTGGCCACTACCTCAGCCTCGACGCGCTTAAGGCGCAGCAGGCGGCGCTAAACGCCCAGGTGGTGGCGCAACCCTGGCTGGCCGCCGGGCTGTTCTTTCTCGCCTATGTGGCGGTCACCGCCCTGTCGTTGCCCGGCGCGGCGCTGATGACCCTGCTGGCCGGCGCGCTATTCGGCCTGCTGGAGGGCTTTGTGCTGGTGTCCTTCGCCTCGACCCTGGGCGCCAGCCTGGCCATGCTCAGCAGCCGCTTTCTGCTGCGCGACTGGGTGCAGGCACGCTTCGGCCAGCGCCTGGCCGGCATCGACGCCGGCATCGAACGGGAGGGCGCCTTCTACCTGTTCGCCCTGCGCCTGGTGCCGCTGTTCCCCTTCTTTCTGATCAACCTGGCCATGGGCCTGACCCGCCTGCCCCTGCGTACCTACTGGTGGGTCAGCCAACTGGGCATGCTGCCCGGCACATTGGTCTACGTGAATGCCGGGCGCGAGCTGGGCCGGCTGGACTCATTGGCCGGCATTCTCTCGCCGGGGCTGCTTGGGGCCTTCGTGCTGCTCGGGCTGTTCCCGCTGCTCGCGCGCAAGCTGCTGGATATGCTCCAGGCGCGCCGGGTGTATGCCGGTTGGCACAGGCCCAAGGCCTTCGAGCGCAACCTGGTGGTGATAGGCGCCGGCGCCGGCGGCCTGGTCAGCGCCTATATCGCCGCGGCGGTAAAGGCCAAGGTCAGCCTGATCGAGAAGCACCGGATGGGCGGCGACTGCCTGAACACCGGCTGCGTGCCGTCCAAGGCGCTGCTGCGCTCGGCCAGGCTGGCCAATGAACTAAAGAAGGGTGCGGCGCTGGGCTTCAACAACGTCGGCGGCACGGTGGACTTTCCCGCGGTGATGCAGCGTATCCAGCGGGTGATAGCCGACATCGAACCCCATGATTCGGTGCAGCGTTATACCGGCCTGGGCGTCGAGGTGATCCAGGGCGAGGCGAAGATCCTTTCGCCCTGGGCGGTGCAGGTGAACGGCCAGACCCTGACCAGCCGCAACCTGATTATCGCCGCCGGCGCGCGGCCGCTGGTGCCGAAGATTCCCGGCCTGGAGCAGGTGCAGACCTATACCTCGGACAATATCTGGGGCCTGCGCGAACAGCCGCGCTGGCTGCTGGTGCTGGGCGGCGGGCCGATCGGCTGCGAACTGGCCCAGGCCTTTCAGCGCCTCGGTAGCCAGGTGATCCAGGTGGAACTGGCCGAGCGCCTGCTGCCGCGGGAGGACGCCGATGCCAGCGAACTGCTGCTGGCCAGCCTGCGCGCCGATGGCGTGGACGTGCGCCTGCAACACCGCGCCGAGCGCTTCGAACTGGTGGATGGCGAGCAACGCATGATCGCCCGCCGCCTGGATACCGGCGAGGAGGTGTGCATCGCCTTCGACTGCCTGCTGCTGGCCCTGGGCCGGGTGGCCAATGTCACGGGTTACGGCGTCGAGGAACTGGGCCTGGTGGTGCGCCCCAACGGCACCCTGGAAACCGATGAGTACCTGGCCACCCGCCTGCCCAATATCTACGCGGTGGGCGATGTCACCGGCCCCTACCAGTTCACCCACGTCGCCGCGCACCAGGCCTGGTACGCCGCGGTCAATGCGCTGTTCAGTCCCTTCAAGCGTTTCAAGGTGGACTACCGGGTGATCCCCTACTGCACCTTTACCGACCCGGAAGTGGCGCGGGTCGGCCTCAGCGAAGGCGAAGCGACAGCCCAGGGCATCGCCTATGAGGTGACCCGCTTTTGTCTTGACGACCTCGACCGGGCGATTGCCGACGAAGCCGCCCATGGCTATGTCAAGGTACTGACCGAGCCGGGCAAGGACCGCATCCTCGGCGTGTGCATAGCCGGCGAACATGCCGGCGAACTGCTGGCCGAATATGTGCTGGCGATAAAACACAACCTCGGTCTCAATAAGATTCTCGGCACCATCCACAGCTACCCGACCCTGGCCGAGGCCAACAAGTACGCGGCCGGCGAGTGGAAGCGGGCGCATGCGCCGCAAGGGCTGCTGCGGCTGGTCGAGCGTTTTCATAACTGGCGACGAAACTGATGCGCGGCCTACTTATGGCCCAGCAAGCCCTGCTGCGCCGGGCCCTGCTCTTGCACGCCTGGCGGCGCAGCTAATGCGCGGGTTATTGATCGCGCTGCTGGCGCTGGCTCCGCTGGCGCAGGCCGAGAATCAGCTGACGCCCTGGACTTCCGGCCCGCCGACAGGCGAATGGTCGGCGCCCTGGCGCGAAGCCAATATCCCCAAACTTAAGCCCTCCACACGCACGCTGCAGGAGCAGGACGACCAGCTGGTGCTGCGGATCGAGGCCGATTCCGCCGCCGGTGGCCTGCTGCATCCGCTGGATCTGCCGGGGGATAAAGCCTGGCAACTGAGCTGGCAATGGCGCACCGAGCAAAAACTGCAGCAGGCGCGCTTCGCCACCCGCGCCGGCGACGACTACGCCGCGCGGGTCTATGTGCTGCTGGATTACCCGCTGGACAGCCTGTCCTTCTTTACCCGGCAGAAGCTGCGCCTGGCCCGCGCCTTCTTCGACCCGGACCTGCCGGCAGCGACCCTGAGCTATGTCTGGGACAACCGCGCCGCCCCCGGCACCCATGCCCGCAGCGCCTATACCGAGACGGTGGAAATGCGGGTGCTGCGTGGCCCCGAAGCCGCGCTGGGGCAGTGGCTAACGGAGTCCCGCGATCTGCGCGCGGATGCCATCGCCGCCTTCGGCAGCGCGCCACGCAAGATACTCGGGGTGGTGTTTGCCGCCGACAGCGACAATACCGGCGAGTCGGTCACCAGCTATTTCGCCGCGCCGCAGTTGCGGCGCGAGGCACCTTAATCAAGGCTATGTCCCAATTGCGTGTTGCGAGACGACCAGACGTAGGTTGGGTTGAGGAGCAAAGCGACAAAGCCCAACGAGACATGCCAATGCCTGTTGGGCTTCGCTGCGCTCAGCGCCAACCTACCCATTGCATGCAACCGTTAACGGGTACAGAGCCTTAAACAAGGCACCTGCTAACCCGGATTAAGCTGGGCCTTTAGTAGATCGCGAAAGGTCTGGATCAGCGCTTCCCGCGAACGGCCGCGACGCAGGATCAGCGAGAAGGGCGCCTGGTAGCCGAAGGTCGCCGGCAGCAGCACGCGCAGGCGGCCCTGGTCGACCCAGGGCTGGGCGTAGTGCTCGGGCAGGTAGCCGATATAGGCGCCGGACAGCACCAGAATCAGCTGCGCCTCCATCGACTCCACGGTCGCCGCGCTGTGCTTGAAGCCGTGTCGGGCCAGCTCGGCCTGGCTCCAGTAGCCACGCCCAACCATGCGCTGCTGGGCGATCACCTCCGCCGGAATGCGCCGCTCGCTAAACAACGAATGCCGCTCGCTGCAATACAGCCAGTGCTGCTCGCGGTACAGCGGCTGGTAGACCAGGCCGTTCATCCGCGTGGAAAACGCGCCTATGGCCAGGTCCAGGCGGTTATCCAGCACCGCCAACTGCAGCTCGTAAGGGCTGGCCACTGACAGGTGCAGATGCACGGCCGGATGCTCCTGGCTGTAGGCGCCTATCACCTCGGCCAGGGGCAGGGCCGGATCGCTCACGGTGGAGTCCAGCACGCCGAGATTGAGGGTGCCGCGCAGCTCGCCCTTGAGCGCCGCCGAGTAGCGCTCGAAGCCTTCCAGCTCGCCGAACAGGCGCAAGCATTCCTGGTGGAACAGCTCGCCCTTGCTGGTCAGGCTAAAGCCGCCGCGACCGCGATGACACAGGCTGATGCCGAGCTGGCTTTCCAGCTGGCTCATATAGGTGCTGATCGCCGAGGTCGACAGGTTCAGCTCCTGCTGCGCCGCGGCGAAACCCTGATGGCGCACCACGCAGGCGAAGATGCGCAGCAGCTTAAGGTCAGGCAGGGCTTGGCTCATCGGCGCGGGCTCCTCGTAGGATGGGTTAGCCGCACAGCGGCGTAACCCATCACGGCGGTGTCATGGATAGCGCTGGGCTTAACCCATCATCGGCATATGTCGGAGTATTGCCTCGATGGGTTACGCGGCGCGGCACGTTCGCGGCGGCTGTTGTCACGCGGTCCGGCGCCGCTAACCCATCCTACAGACGCGGCTAATAGTTTAGAAATTTCTGAACTAAGTTTTTGCCTGCAGCGATTTGTCGCAGGCGCGGCCTGCCCAAGAATCGGCCCCACTCATAACCACAACCATGCTGAGGCCTGCCATGGACAAGATTCTGCACCAGCCCCTGGGCGGCAACGAGATGCCGCGCTTCGGTGGCATCGCCACCATGATGCGCCTGCCGCATATCCAGAAGACCGAAGAGAAACGCCAGCTGGATGTCGGCTTCGTCGGCATTCCCCTGGATATCGGCACTTCGCTGCGCTCCGGAACCCGCTTCGGCCCGCGCGAGATCCGCGCCCAGTCGGTGATGATCCGTCCCTACAATATGGCCACCGGCGCCGCCCCCTTCGACTCGCTGAACGTGGCCGATATCGGCGACGTGGCGATCAACACCTTCAACCTGCTGGACGCCGTGCGCATCATCGAGGAGGCCTACGACGAGATACTCGAACTGGGCATCATCCCCCTGACCCTAGGCGGCGACCACACCGTCACCCTGCCGATCCTGCGCGCGCTGAAGAAGAAGCACGGCAAGGTCGGCCTGGTGCATATCGACGCCCACGCCGACGTCAACGACCATATGTTCGGCGAGAAGATCGCCCACGGCACCACCTTCCGCCGCGCGGTGGAAGAAGACCTGCTGGACTGCGACCGTGTGGTGCAGATCGGCCTGCGTGCCCAGGGCTATACCGCCGAGGACTTCAACTGGAGCCGCAAGCAGGGCTTTCGCGTGGTGCAGGCCGAGGAATGCTGGCACCAGTCGCTGGCGCCGCTGATGGCCGAAGTGCGCGAGAAGGTCGGCGGCGGTCCGGTGTACCTCTCCTTCGATATCGACGGCATCGACCCGGCCTGGGCGCCCGGCACCGGCACCCCGGAAATCGGCGGCCTGACCACCATCCAGGCGATGGAAATCATCCGTGGCTGCCAGGGCCTGGACATCATAGGCGGCGACCTGGTGGAGGTCTCGCCACCCTACGACACCACCGGCAACACCTCGCTGCTGGGCGCCAACCTGCTCTACGAAATGCTCTGCGTGCTGCCCGGTGTGCAACAGCGATGAGCGCCCGCGAACAGGTGCTGGAAGCCGCCCGCGCCCTGGTGGCGGCCTTCGCCAGCAACGACAGCGAGGCCTATTTCAACGCCTTCACTGCAGACGCCAGCTTCGTCTTCCACAGCTGCCCGCAGCCGCTGCCCAACCGCGCGGCCTACCGCGCGCTGTGGGAGCAATGGCAGCGCGACGGCTTCGAGGTGCTCGAGTGCAACTCGAGCCAGGCGCAGGTCAGCCTGCACGGTGATGTCGCGATCTTTATCCACGACGTCGCCACCCGGCTACGCATCCAGGGCGAGGAAAGCCTCAATCTGGAGCGCGAAACCATAGTCTTCCGCCAGCACCCAGAACAAGGCCGTTGGTTGGCCTGCCACGAGCATCTTTCGGCCATGCCGGAGCAGTAGCCCCTCAACAGACCCTAGCCCCCTGGAGAGACAGCATGCATAACAACAATAAGCAGCAGAGCATCACCCAGATCGAAACCTTCGGCATCGAACAGATTCCGGATAACGAGCGCCAGGCCAAGCCGCTCGACCTGTTCCGCCTGATCTTCGGCGGCGCCAACACCTTCTCCACCGCGGTGCTGGGCAGCTTCCCGGTGATCTTCGGCCTGTCGTTCCAGGCCGGCGCCTGGGCCATCCTGCTCGGCGTGCTGGTCGGCTCGCTGATCCTCGCGCCCATGGGCCTGTTCGGCGCGCTTAACGGCACCAATAACGCGGTGTCGTCCGGCGCCCACTTCGGCGTGCACGGGCGCATAGTCGGCTCCTTCCTTTCCCTGCTCACCGCCATCGCCTTCTTCTCGCTGTCGGTGTGGAGCTCGGGCGATGCCCTGGTCGGCGGCGCCAAGCGCCTGGTCGGCCTGCCGGAAACCGACCTCAGCCTGGGCCTGGCTTACGGCCTGTTCGCCACGCTGGTGCTGATCGTCTGCATCTACGGCTTCCGCTTTATGCTGTGGGTCAACAAGATCGCCGTATGGGCCGCCAGCCTGCTGTTTCTGCTCGGCCTGTTCGCCTTTGCCGGGCCCTTCGACGCGGCCTACGCCGGCAGCGTGCAGCAAGGGCAGGCGGGTTTCTGGGCGGCCTTTATCGGCGCCGCGCTGCTGGCCATGAGCAACCCGGTGTCGTTCGGCGCCTTCCTCGGCGACTGGTCGCGCTATATCCCGCGGCAGACTTCGCAGAAGCGCATCCTGCTGGCGGTGATAGGCGCGCAGATCGCCACCCTGATTCCGTTCTTCTTCGGCCTCACCACCGCGACCATAGTCGCCCTGCAAGCGCCGGACTATATCGCCAACTACAACTACGTCGGCGGCCTGCTGGCGGTGTCGCCGAGCTGGTTCTTCCTGCCGGTGTGCCTGCTGGCGGTGATCGGCGGCATGTCCACCGGCACCACCGCGCTGTATGGCACCGGCCTGGACATGTCCAGCGTGCTGCCGCGCCTGCTTAGCCGGGTGCAAGCCACCCTGCTGATCGGCCTGCTGTCGATCGCCTTTATCTTTATCGGCCGCTTCGCCTTCAACCTGGTGCAGAGCGTGTCGACCTTCGCCGTGCTGATCATCACCTGCACCAGCCCGTGGATGGTCATCATGCTGCTCGGCCTGCTGATCCGCCGCGGCTTCTACCGCGCCGACGACCTGCAGGTGTTCACCCGCGGCCAACGTGGCGGCGCCTACTGGTTCCACAATGGCTGGAACTGGCGCGGCATGGGCGCCTGGATACCCAGCGCGCTGGTCGGCCTGGGCTTCGTCAACCTGCCGGGGCAGTTCGTCGGCCCCCTCGGCGAACTGGCCGGCGGCATCGACATCAGCCTGCCGGTAACCCTGGGCCTGGCCGCGGCGCTGTACCTGATTCTGCTCGTGCTGTTCCCGGAACCGGCCGAGGTCTACGGCCCCCAAGGTCCACGTTGGATCAAGGCGGGCCGGGCCGGCGCGCAACCCATCACTCAGGAAACCCCTGAGGCTGCATAACAACAAATGGCTTTCCCCTACTGCCAATAAACCATGCACCTAGCCTGCACAGGAGTCACCGATGAACCCACGTCCACTGCACCTGACCGCCGCTCTCACCCTGCTGGCTGCCACCCTGAGTAGCGGCCTGCAGGCCGCCGATGCCAAGCCGTCCTTCGTCGAGTCGGGCAGCTTCCAGGTCTGCTCCGATCCAACCTTCCCGCCGCTGGAGTTCTTCGAGAAGACCGGCGACCGCGAGCCCAGCGGCTTCGACACCGACCTGATTCGCGCCCTGGCCAAACACTGGGGCGTGCAGCCGCGCTTTATCGTCACCGAGTTCACCGGCCTGCTGCCGGGCCTGGATTCCAAGCGCTGCGACGCGGTGATCAGCGGCACCCTGATCACCCCGGAACGCACCCAGAAGCTCAACGCCGTGGCCTATCTGGCCAGCGCCACCACGGTGTTCGGCAGCGGCAAGAGCGAGCTCAAGCTGAACAGCCTGGACGACCTGTCCGGCAAGGTGGTGGCGGTGCAATCCGGCACCCGCTACGTGGCCATCATGGAGAAGCTCAACGCCGACCTGACGGCCGCCGGCAAGATCCCGGCCGTGCTGCAGACCTACCCCAAGGGCAGCGACGTGGCCCAGCAGGTGCTGGTCGGCCGCGCCGCCGCCGGGCTGTCCCAGGACACCGAACTGGCCTACCGTGAATTGCAGAACCCGGGTCAGTTCAAGACCCTCTACAGCTTCCCGGAAAAGGACATCTTCGGCGCCTATATGCGCCCCAACCCGCAGGACCAGGCCGCCGTGCAGGCGGCCGTGGAAGCGCTGAAGGCCGACGGCACGCTGCAAGCCATAGCCGAGAAATGGAAGCTCGACCCGGCCAACCTAAATACCGCTGCGCAGTAAGCGCAGCCGTAGGGTGGATGACGCTCTTTTCATCCACCGCCACCTCGCGCGGTGGATCGCTGAAGCGCGATCCACCCTACGACCGGCCTGACCGTGAACGCGCCTAATGGGCGCTCGCTTCCACTCACCAAGGACACGCAGATGAATTTCGATGTCGCCGTCTTCTGGGATGCCCTGGCGTCCTACCACTTCTTCAGGGGCGCCTGCATCACCCTGGTGCTGGCCCTGCTCGCGCATTCGGTGGGGATTCTCCTGTCTATTCCCGCGGCCCTGGCCCTGGACGGCCCCAACAACCCGGCGCGCGCCAGCCTGCGCGGCGTGCTCAGCGTGTTCCGTGGCGCGCCGACCCTGCTGCAGCTGCTGTTCGTGTGGAACGCCCTGCCGCAGTTCTTCCCGATTTTTCGCGAGGAATGGTTCACCCCCTTCTTCGCCGCCTGGATCGCCCTCAGCCTCAACGAGACCGCCTATCAGGTGGAGATCAACCGCGCCGCGCTGAAATCCGTGGACCGCGGCCAGTACGCCGCCGGCCACGCCCTCGGCCTGTCGCGCCTGCAGATCTTCCGCTACGTGATCCTGCCGCAGGCCGCGCGGATCGCCATTCCGCCGACCGCCAACGAATTTATCACCCTGCTGAAGATCACCTCGCTGGCCTCGGTGATCTCCCTGCAGGAACTGATGGCCGTGACCTCGCAGACGGTGTCCAGCACCTTCCAGTTCTCCGAGTACTACGCCGTCGCCCTGGTCTACTACCTGGCCATGGTCTACACCCTGACCTGGCTGCAGGGCGGCCTGGAGCGCCGGCTGTCCTGGGACGCCGTGGCCGCCGCCCCCGCCAGCCTGGTGCAACGCACCCTCGCGCGTATGCGCCGTATCTGAGGAGCCGTCATGAGCGAAATTATCCGTTTGCACAACGTCAGCAAAAGCTACGAGAGCTTCCAGGTGCTGCAGGGCATCAACCTGTCGGTCGAGCAGGGCGAGAAGATCGTTATCTGCGGCCCCTCGGGCTCCGGCAAATCGACCCTGATCCGCTGCATCAACCGCCTCAACCCCCACGACACGGGCACCATCACGGTGGAAGGCCAGGACGTGTCGAGCAAGAGTGGTAGCGACCATGTGCGCCGTGAGGTGGGCATGGTGTTCCAGAACTTCAACCTGTTCCCCCACCTCAGCGTGCTGGACAACTGCACCCTGGCGCCGATGAAGGTGCGCGGCCTGTCGCGCCAGGAGGCCGAGGAACTGGCCCTGCGTTACCTCAACCGCGTGCATATTGGCGCCCAGGCCTACAAGAAGCCCGGCCAGCTGTCCGGCGGCCAGCAGCAGCGGGTGGCCATCGCCCGCGCGCTGTGCATGAACCCCAAGGTGATGCTATTCGACGAACCCACTTCGGCGCTGGACCCGGAAATGGTCGGCGAGGTGCTGGAGGTGATGGCCGAGCTGGCCCAGGACGGCATGACCATGCTCTGCGTCACCCACGAGATGGGTTTCGCGCGCAAGGTGGCCGACCGCGTGGTGTTTATGGACGCCGGGCAGATAGTCGAGACCGCCAGCCCTGCGGAGTTCTTCGACAACCCGCAGCACCCGCGCACACGGGCCTTTCTCTCGCAGATTCGTCACTAAGAACCTGCCGGCGCAGCCCATCTGCGCCGGCTGGCACTCGCGGAAAAATCCCGACAAAGCGAGACGCCCCAGGCTTTACCATGCACGCACTGCTTTAGCCGTGAATTAATGGAAGCCTTGGCGTGCCTAATCACTATGACCTGCTATTGATCGGTGCCGGCCACGCGCACCTCGGTGTGCTGCGCCGCTGGGCGCTGCTGGAGCGGCCGCCGGGGCGCATTGCCCTGCTCAGCGCCGGGCCGGCGGCCTGGTATTCGGGGATGCTACCGGGCCTGCTGGCCGGGCGGCACAACCCGGCGGATTGCCAGGTGGAATTGCAACCGCTGTGCCGCGCGGCCAAGGTCGAGCTGATCGTCAGCCCAGTGGCCAGTCTGTCGGCGCCGCAGCAGCGGGTGCAACTGGAAGACGGCCGCAGCCTGAGCGCCAGCTGGCTGTCGCTGAATGTCGGCGCCCGGGTGGCCTGCCCGCCCCAGCAAGGCGAGGCCATGCAGCTGCTGGCGGTCAAACCCTTCGACGCCTTTCTCAACCGTTGGCAGCAGTGGCAGGCCGAGCCGCAGCCCCTGGCGATTCTCGGCGGCGGCGCGGCCGGGGTCGAGCTGGCCCTGGCTCTGGCCGGGCAGGTGCCGCAACTGGCGCTGTTCTGCGCCGGCCCGCTGCTCGACGGCCTGTCCGCCGGGGTGCGCCTGCGCGCCCTCGGCCATCTGCGCCAGCGCGGCGTGCTGGTGCGCGAGTATTGCCCGATCGAACGCATCGAGGGCGACTGCCTGCTCAGTGGCGCGACGCCGGTCTGGCGCGGCCAGCGCCTGCTTCTCGCCAGCGGCGCCCAGGCCCTGCCCTGGCTGGCGCACAGCGGCCTGGGCTGCGACGAACAGGGCTTCGTGCTGATCGCGCCGACCCTGCAGAGCTATGGCCATCCGACTATCTTCGCCGTCGGCGACTGCGCCAGCCTGCCCGGCGCGCGCAAGAGCGGGGTCTATGCGGTGCGCCAGGCGCCGGTGCTGGCGGCCAACCTGAACGCCGCCCTGCGCGGCCTGCCGCTTAAACGCTACCACCCGCAACGGCAGAGCCTGGCCCTGCTCGCCACCGGCGACGGCGGCGCCCTGCTCGACTGGCACGGCTACAGCGCCGGCGGACAGTTCTATGGGCGCTGGAAGGACTATCTGGACCGCGGCTTTATCCAGCGTCACCGTCTTTAGGGCTAAATAGACCGCTGAAAAATGTTGCCGATGCAGCCGAGACAAGCGCGTAGCCCGGATGCAATCCGGGAAGGTTCTGATGGCATCCCCGGATTCCATCCGGGCTACGAGAGCCGTGCGCAAAGTGCCATGGCCTGGCGCCGCCAGGGATGCTCGAATCAGGACCATCAATGATGGTTGGCCCCAATGGCCTTACTCGCTATGGTCTACAGATTCGCCGACAATGGCCGATGGACTGCGCAGGTTTAGCTGTTATCCCGCCATACCCTGAGCCAGTCCTGCGCGCCAGCTTCTGTCACTGGCGATGCCGGGATCAGAATAAAAATAATGAGGCTGCTTATGCGCTCCGCGTTTATTAGCTACCCCAAGGCCTGCCTGTTGCACGCCCTGGGCCTGGCCGGGCTGATGGCGGCGTACCAGCAGACCCAGCTGCCCTGGTTCGTCAGCATTCCGTCCTTTCTGCTGTTGGCGCTGTGGCCCTGGCTCGGCCCCTGGCAGCGCCAGCATGCGGAGCCGCCCGCCACCAGCAACCCCCAGGACGAGCCATTTAGCGCCCTGAGCCAGAGCCTGTCGCGGCATACCTGCCACAACGCCCTGGCCGCCGCCCAGGTGTCCCACGGGGTGCAGCAACTGGCCGGCAAGCTGCACGGGCAGCTGAGCGCGCTGGAGCAGATCAGCCAGGCCGCCGCCGCCATCACCCATACCGAGCAGGACAACGCCCGGCGCGCCGAGCAGACATTGGGCGCGGCGCAAGGCGTGCGCCACAGCAGCGCCAGTGGTCAGCAGGAACTGCATGCGGCTATCGATGCAATGCAGCAGCTCAGCGCCCAGGCCGCTGCCAGCCGCGAACTGATCGCCGGCCTGAGCAGCCGCACCGAGCAGATCGAGAAAGTCACCCAGGTGATCCAGTCGATCGCCAGCCAGACCAATCTGCTGGCCCTGAATGCCGCCATCGAAGCGGCCCGCGCCGGCGACCTGGGCCGCGGTTTCGCCGTGGTGGCCGACGAGGTGCGCAACCTGGCCGGGCGCACCAGCAGCGCCACCGCGGAAGTCGGACAGATGGTCGCCGATATCCGCCAGCAGAGCGCGGCGGTGGTGAGCCATATCCAGCAACAGGCCGACCAGCTGGAGCAGGCCGCGCAGCAGATCGCCCACAGCGGCGAGCAGCTGCAAGGCATAGCCGGGCTGGCGCTGGATGTGGAACAGCAGGTTGAGCAGATCAACAACGGCACCGCGCACAACCACCAGCGCCTGGCCGAACTCTCGGTGGCGGTCGGCCAGTTGCGCGGCGATCTGGGCGCCAGTGAAGGCCAGACCCGCCAACTGGGCGGTGCCGCCGAGCAGCTGGTGGGCCAGGCGGAAAGCGTCAGCGAGCAGCTCGCCGCGGTCGGCCTGGACGACTATCACCAGCGCATCTACGACCTGGCCCGCCAGGGCGCCGCGCAGATAGCCGCGCAGTTCGAGGCGGATATCCAGGCCGGGCGCATCAGCCTCGGCGACCTGTTCGATCGGCATTATCAGCCGATTGCGGGTAGCGTCCCGGCCAGGTTCAAGACCCGCTTCGACAGCTACGCCGACCAGGTGCTGCCGGCCATCCAGGAACCCCTGCTGAGCCAGCACGAAGGCCTGGTATTCGCCATCGCCAGCACCGCCGAAGGCTATGTGCCGACCCACAACAACGCCTTTAACCATCCGCCCAGCGGCGATCACGCTCGGGATACCCTGCACAGCCGCAGCAAGCGCCTGTTTAACGACCGCACCGGCATCCGTTGCGGCAGCCACCAGCAGCCCCTGCTGCTGCAGACCTATAGCCGCGATACCGGCGAGCTGATGCACGACCTGTCGGTGCCGATCTGGGTGCAGGGCCGGCATTGGGGTGGTCTACGCCTGGGCTATAAGCCGCAACCTTGAGTCAGGCTCACGCCTATCCATGCACCTATACCTGCCGTCCGCTGCCGGCCAAGCGCGCCTGCTCGGCGCCTATACTGAGCGCATCGGGGGAGCGAATTGAGCCCTCCGTTGGAGTAGGGGCTGGCACCCATACAGCGCGCCATCTGTAGGTTGCCGGGAGCCTAGTGTGGCGCTTGCACTGCTCCGGCGGAGGCCTGCGATGTCGAGTCTGCGCATGCTTATGTTCGTCTGCCTGGCGGCGCTGGCGGGGTGCGCCAGCGATCCGCCGGTACAGATTAGCGCGAGCACCTGGCGCCAGGTCGACAGCGACATAGCCGCGGCCTCCCGAACCGCCTCGGCACAGGCTCGCGAGCATGCCCTGACGGCCATGCAGCGCTGGATGACGCTGGTCTACCGGGAAACCGACGAGGAATTTATCCCCTGGTTTTCCAGCTACTGGACCCAGCAATGGCTGAGCATCAAGGTGTCCTGGTACAAGCTGAGCGCCGGGGACGAGCAGGACCCGACCGTCAACCGCCTGGCCCTCTATCTGCAGGAGCAGTACCAGGAGATAGTGCTGGAGCCGGTCGCCGAGAAGATCGAGCCGAAGCAGATCATGGAGGGCAGCACCCGGCTCTACGTGCGTCAACTCCAGCACCACGTGCCCGGCATTGGCCAGCGCCATGGCATCCCTGCGGAACAGTTCGACCAGCGCCTCAAGGATATTCCGGCCATCACCCTGGCCCCCGGCGCCTCGCTCTACCAGTTGCTGCACGCCGACCCGCCGGACAAGCTGCCGGCCTACAAGGCCCTGCTCGAGCGCATCAGCTCCACCCCCGGAGGCGCGGGCGACTGGTCGACGAACCCCGGCATCTCCTCGGTGGCGCAACGCACCAGCAAAAGGCTGGTGGGCGAACTCACCACCAGCGGCGCCGCCAGCGCAGTATCGGCCATGGTCGGGCGAGCGGCCGGCATGACGCTTTCCCTGGGCGTGGCGCTGTTCACCGCCATAGCGCGGGCGGACGAGCGGCCGGATACCGAGGCGCAGCTGCGTAAGAACCTGAATGCCGCCTTCGACCAGGAGTGGCAGGAGCTGGTGCGCAGTCCCGAGCGGGGCGTGCTGGCCGGGGTCCACCAGCTGTCCGGACAGATAGAGGGTGGCCTGGTCTGGTCTGCACCGGTCCGCTTCGAACCAACGGCGCCTGGGCAGCCACTCTGGGGCGGCGGCAGCGACTAGGGCCAACCCGGCTATTGTTTAGCCAGGCCATAACTGAATATGTAAAAAATCCTATTTAACCCCGGGTTGCCGGCATGCGAGTCTCAGCCCCATGAGTTCGCCCTTGTCGTTGTTTCCCGCCCCGTCGTTTTCTCCGCGTCTGCGTGAGCGGCACTGCCTCGGCGCCGCTCGGGCCAATTCCCGCCTGCCTGAAATCCTCGCCTTCTGGGCCCTGTGGCATTGCCGCCATGCGCGCCCACCGGATACTGCTCTCGTTCTCAACTGAGTACATCGGCTGCAGCTGACGCAGCCTTACTGTTGATTGTGTTCCAGCGTAACGCCCGCCCTGCGTGCGGCTGGATATGCGCCGCTATGGCGCTAACGAGAGCCCCATGTCATTCGCCCCCGTGCAGCACGCCGAGGCCTTCCTCGCGCAAAACCCCGATATCGAACTGTTCGAGCTGTTTATCCTCGACGCCAACGGCGTGCCGCGCGGCAAGCTGCTGCATCGCGACGAACTGCTGGCCGTCTACCGGAGCGGGCGGCCACTGCCCAGCACCATTCTCGGCCTGAGCATCAACGGCGATGACGTGGAGAACTCCGGGCTGGTCTGGGAAGTGGGCGATATCGACTGCCGCGCCTACCCGCTGGCCGGCAGCCTGGTGCGCCTGCCCTGGCGGCAGATCCCCAGCGCCGCGGTGCAGGTCAGCATGCACCCCAGCGAAGGCCTGCCGGCCACGGTCGCCGACCCACGCCAGCTGCTGGTCAAGGTGATAGATCGGCTCAAGGCCGAGGGTTATCACCCGGTGATGGCCTGCGAGCTGGAGTTCTACCTGCTGGACCAGAAACGCGACGCCAACGGCCAGCCGCAACCGGCCCTGGACCGCGACGGCGGCCGCCCGCGCAGCACCCAGGTGTATGGCCTGCGCGAGCTGGAGCAGATCGAACCCTTCCTCAAGGACCTGTATGCCGCCTGCAAGGCCCAGGGCATTCCGGCGCGCACGGCGATTTCCGAATACGCCCCCGGCCAGGTGGAAATCACCCTGGAGCATGGCGGCGCACTGGCGGCCATGGACCAGGCGGTACGCTACAAGCGCCTGGTCAAGGGCGTGGCGCACCAGCACGGGATGCAGGCCTGCTTTATGGCCAAGCCCTTCGACCACCTGGCCGGCACCGGCATGCATATGCATGTCAGCCTGGCCGACGAGCAGGGCAATAACCTGTTCGCCAGTGAGCTCTCAGATCTCAAGAGCGGTGCGGGCACCCCGCTGCTGCGCCAGGCGGTCGGCGGCATGCTGGCCAGCCTGCACGATTCCCTGCTGCTGTTCTGCCCCAACGCCAACTCCTACCGGCGCTTCCAGGCCAACAGCTACGCCCCACTGGCGTTGAGCTGGGGCATCGACAACCGCACCGTATCCTTGCGCATACCGGGCGGCCCGGCGCCTACCCGACATGTCGAACACCGCATCTGCGGCGCCGACGCCAACCCCTATCTGGCCGCCGCGGCGATTCTCGCCGGCATCCAGCGCGGCATTCGCGAGCAGATCGACCCGGGCGCGCCGATCGAAGGTAACGGTTATGCCCAGGCCAAGGCCTTGCTGCCCACCGACTGGCTGACCGCGCTGCAAGCCCTGGAGCACTCCGCCTGGGCCCGCGACGCCCTGGGTCAGGCATTTCTCGATGTCTATCTGGCGATCAAACGCGCCGAATACCGCCAGTTTATGGCCGAAGTCGGCGAGCAGGACTGGCGCTGGTATCTAACCCAGGCCTGAGCGATTTCCCCAACCCGGATGCACTCCGGGCTACGACCGAAACCGAATAAGAACAGCCTGCCCGAATGGGGCCGGCCACAGAGGAAAACCACGATGAACGCCGCGATAAAACCCGTGACGCCCGCCGCCGAACGCTGCCCGTCCTACTACAGCGCCACCCTCAACGAGGAAACCCACTACCCGACCCTGCAGGGTGAGATCAGCGTCGATGTGGTGATTATCGGCGGCGGCTTTACCGGCGTGGCCAGCGCCGTGGAGCTGGCCGAGCGCGGCCTCAAGGTGGCCATAGTCGAGGCGCATAAGATCGGCTGGGGCGCCACCGGGCGCAACGGCGGCCAGGTCACCGGCAGCCTGTCGGGCGACGAGGCCATGCGCAAGCAGATGCGCAACAGCCTGGGCGAGGAAGTCGACGACTTTATCTGGCACCTGCGCTGGCGCGGCCACCAGATCATCAAGAGCCGGGTGGAGAAATACGGCATCCAGTGCGACCTCAAGCATGGCCACCTGCACGCGGCGATGAAACCGGTGCATATGCAGGAACTGGAAGCCTCCTACGCCGAAGCGGTGCGCCGCGGCATGGCGGGTGACGTGACCCTGCTCGACCGCGCCGGGGTGCAGAGCCACCTGGCCAGCGACCTGTACTGCGGCGCGCTGAAGAACAGCCGCAATATGCACCTGCATCCGCTCAACCTGTGCATAGGCGAAGCCCGCGCCGCCGCCAGCCTGGGCGCGCTGATCTTCGAGCATTCGCCCGTACTCGACATCATCCACGGCGCCAACCCGGCGGTGGTTACTGCCGAAGGGCGGATCAATGCCAAGCAGGTGCTGCTGGCCGGCGACGTGTACCACAAGCTGGAGCCGAAGAAGCTCAAGGGCATGATCTTCCCGGCCATGGGCGGCATCGTCACCACCGCGCCGCTGGGCGAGCTGGCGAAGGAAATCAACCCGCAGGACCTGGCCGTGTACGACTGCCGCTTCGTCCTCGACTACTACCGCATGACCGCCGACGGCCGCCTGCTGTTCGGCGGCGGCTGCAACTACTCCGGGCGTGATTCGCGGGATATCGCCGCCGAACTGCGCCCCGGCATCGAGCAGACCTTCCCGCAGCTCAAGGGCGTCGCCATTGATTTTCAGTGGAGCTGCGCCATGGGCATCGTGATCAACCGCATCCCGCAGCTGGGCAAGCTGTCGGACAACGTCTGGTACTGCCAGGGCTACTCCGGCCACGGCATCGCTACCACCCATATCATGGGCGAGATCATGGCCAACGCCCTGACCGGCACCCTCGGCCACTACGACACTTTCGCGGCCTGCAAACATATCAAGGTGCCGCTGGGCGATGTGTTCGGCAACCCGATGCTGGCCGCCGGCATGTGGTACTACCAGATGCTGGAAAAGCTGCGTTAAGCGCGACACCCTCGTAGGGCGGACATGCCGCAGGCTTGTCCGCCGCGCAGGCCAACGGCCTTATTGCGCAGCGCGTAGCCCGGATGCAATCCGGGAGCGGGTGTACGCCGCTAAATTTCCCCGGATTTTATCCGGGCTACAAAAATGCCCGGTGGCGGTCTTATTGCGCGGTTTGACGCAGGCGGGCGAGGTCGAGGATTTCGATCTCGCCATAGGTCAGGCGGACTATGCCCTGGGCCTGCAGTTCCTGGAGGATCTGGTTGGTGGTCTGCCGGGAAATCGCCAACATCAAGGCCAGCTGCTCCTGGGGCAGTTGCAGCAGCCGGCGCGGCTCGCCCTCGCCGTAGTTCTCCGCCATCAGCAACAGGCGCCTGGCCAGACGCGGGGCGGCGGGCAGCAGGCTCATCTCTTCCAGGGCGATAAAGGCCAGGCGCAGTTTCTGGCTCATCAACAGGGCGAAGTCGCGCCAGTACTGCGGCTGCCGTTCGAGCAGCGCCAACAGGCTGGCCTGGGGCACCTGCAGCAGGGTGCAGGGACCTTCGGCGAAGGCGTCGTGGGTACGCGGCTGGCCATCGAACAGGGAGATTTCGCCGAACCAGTAGGGCGGCTCGACCAGGGTCAGCAGCGCCTCCTTGCCGCTGGCGCTGACCGCGCCGATGCGCATGGCGCCCTCGACCACGGCATACAGGCCGCTGGGCTTATCGCCACGGCGAAACAGCGCCTGCCCGGCGTCCAGGCGCTGCACCAAGGCGGCAGCCAGCAAGGCCTGCTGCAAGGCGGCGGGCAGGGCGCTGAACCAGTGACCTTCACTGAGGCGGGCTTGGTAGGCGCTGGCGGCGTGCATGGGCTTCTCCCGGTTTGTCGGCTAGCTGACAGAGCGGCGCGGTGCGCCGAGTGCAAGCTCTGCCCATCAGCCTGCGTGAGGAACAAAATAATGAAAACCCTAGTCGAGCATCTGAGCCAATACGCCGCCTATCACCGCGACCGGCGCAATATCGCCAGCCACTTTATCGGCATTCCGCTGATCGTGCTGGCGGTGGCCGTGCTGCTGTCGCGCCCCGGTTTCGAACTGCTGAGTCTATGGCTGTCGCCGGCGCTGCTGACCGCGCTGGCGGCGGGAATTTTCTATCTGCGCCTGGACCTGCGTTTCGGCCTGCTGATGAGCGCGCTGCTGGGCCTGTGCCTATGGGCCGGCGCGGCCCTGGCGACGCAGACCACCGCGGTCTGGCTTAGCGGGGGGCTGGGCCTGTTTGTGCTCGGCTGGGTGATCCAGTTTGTCGGCCATTACTACGAGGGGCGCAAGCCGGCTTTTGTCGACGACCTTATGGGCCTGGTCATAGGCCCGCTGTTCGTCGCCGCCGAGGCGGCCTTTCTGCTCGGCCTGCGCCACGAGGTGGAACAGGCGGTGATCGAGCGCGCCGGACCGACCTGCATCCGCGACAAGCGCGTCAGCAGCTAAGGCCTAGAAGCTGTTTCTGATCTCGTGGGCTAGAGCGAGACAAGGCGCTAGGTAGCAACAGCCTTCGGCGACGGCGGCAAACACCAGCAGGGCATTGAGGTCCAACTTTGTCCCGCTCATGGGTTCGGTTATGGGTTCGATCGCGGTTAGAGACACGGCAATCAGTTTAGAAATGCTTAGCGGTCTATCCTGTTTATCGCCGTTTATTCATGCAATCGCGACCGGGATGATGGCTCCCGCCCCAAACACACCCAAGCCCACTGAGTCACCACAGGAGCAACCCCATGAAAATCGCCATCATCGGCGCCAGCGGCTATGTCGGCTCAGCCTTGCTAAACGAAGCCCTGGCCCGCGGCCATAGCGTCACCGCGTTGGTATCCAACCCCGACAAGCTAGCGACCCACGAAGGCCTAAGCGTAGTCAAGGCCGATGCCCTGAACACCGAGAGCCTGAGCGCCAGCTTGCGCGGTCACGAGGCGGTGATCAGCGCCTTCAGCGGCCATGCGCACAGCGATGTGCTCAGCTATTACCTGAACGGTTTCCAGTCCATAGTCGCCGCGACCAAACAAGCGGCGGTGCCACGTTTGCTGATGGTTGGCGGTGCCGGCAGCCTGCTGGTCGCGCCTGGCCTGCAATTGGTCGACACGCCACAATTCCCGGCGCAATGGAAAGCGACTGCCGAGGGTGCCCGTCAGGCGCTGCGTTTACTGCAAGACGAAATAGCCTTGGATTGGACCATGCTGAGCCCCTCCGCGCATCTGGAGCCGGGTGCGCGCAGCGCCAAATTCCGCCTTGGCGGTGATCAATTACTGGCCGATGCCAAGGGTGAAAGTCGCATTTCGCTGGCCGATTACGCGCTCGCCATGATCGATGAACTGGAGCGCCCAGCGCACCGCCGGCAGCGCTTCACGGTTGGCTACTGAGCCACTGGTTTTGCACACAGGCTCGCCACTGCGAGCGGACTGTCAACCACGCAAGTCCGCTCGCTAAACACCCCGACGCCATAGCCAGACCCCGAAAGCCCATTTGCAAGGACAGCCAGATGACCGCTTTTCAACTTCCTAAGGCTTTTCACCTTCCAGATATTGCCCACCGCCATCTCGACATCGATGGCTTGCGCATTTTCTATCGCGAGACCGGCCCGATCGATGCGCCGACCTTACTGCTGCTGCACGGCTTCCCCTCCGCGTCGCACCAATTTCGCCGGCTGTTCGATGCGCTCGGCCAGCACTTTCATCTGATCGCGCCGGATTACCCTGGTTTTGGCCACAGCGATGCGCCGGCGTCAGCACGCGAGGGCGGCACGCTCCACTACAGTTTCGATCTGCTGGCCGATGTGATGGAAAAATTCTGCCAGCAATTGCAGCTGCAGCGCTTCTCGCTCTACCTGTTCGACTTCGGTGCGCCGGTTGGATTTCGCTTGGCCACGCGGCATCCAGAGTGGATTGCCGGCCTGATCATCCAAAATGGCAACGCCTATGTAGAAGGGCTCAGTGAGTTGGCAAAAGGCATGATCAGCCTGCGTCCCGGTGTTGCCGACGCCGAGGCCAAAATTGCCGATATTCTGACGCTGCCGATAACGCAAATGCAGTATCTCGGCGGCACCACGCAAGCAGAATTGGTCGCGCCAGAAGGCTGGACACTGGATCAGCATTTTCTGGATCAGCCCGGCCGCAAAGCCATTCAGATCGACCTGGCGCTCGACTATCACCGCAATGTTGCGCTGTATCCAGAATGGCAAGCTTGGTTACGCCAACATCAGCCACCTACATTGATCGTCTGGGGTCGCAACGATGCCTTCTTTCCCGAGGCTGGCGCTCACGCCTATTTGCGCGACTTGCCCTCCGCTGCGCTGCACGTGTTGGATACCGGGCATTTCGCCTTGGAAGAAAAGCTGCCGCAGATTGCGCCGTTAATCGCGAACTTTCTGCAGCAGAACGTTGCCGGTTGAAATAACGGCAAAAGATCCTGTTGCTCTCGAAACCGACGGAATCAAGGTCGAATTGCAATATCGATTAAATTCAGTTCAGCGGCGAAAGCATCGGCTCGATTGCCGTAGCCAGCGCGAGTGAGAGCGTGCGTACGTGGATAGCAAACGGGGCGCCGTAGCGCCCCGTTTGTATTTCCGTCTACTTCCGTTTGCACTGGCCTGCAACACTGTATTGCTGTCGACGTCTTGCAGCAGAGCGTGCCCAGGTTCTTAGAACATCGTCATCCACTGCTCGGTAAAGGCGCGGGTGTGGCGGTACACGGTGATGGGCGCGAAGGGACGGCCGGAGGCGCTTTGCAGGGCGCTGCTCTGGCTGTTCAGGTCGTTTAGCGCGGCCTTGAGGTATTCCCAGCGGGTTTTCAGCTTGCCCAGCTCGGCATGCGCCTTGGGGTCCAGGGCCGCCAGTTCGCTATCCACAGCCGGCACCAGCTTGCGCTCATCCTGGCCGAGGTAGGTGTCGGTCTGCTCGCGGGCGATTTCGAAGTTGCCGAAATAGGAACGGCTGAGGTACTGCACCGAGAGGTATTCCAGCTTGGCCGCCAGTTCGCTGTCGCCGGCCGCCGCCAGCTTGCGGGCTTGATCCAGCACCCCGAGCAAGGCCTTGCTCAGCTCTTCCGGGTAGCGCCAGGGCATATCCTCTTCGCCGGGACCGAAGGCCACGCCGCGACGGATCTGCACCACCAGCTCCTGATGCGCGCTGCGCAGCGTATCCGAGCCTTGCGGCAGGCTTTGCACGGCGCCCGCCAGGGCTTGCAGATCGGTCTCCAGGGCCTCCTGATGTTTCTTTTGGAAACCTTCACCGCGTAACAGCATCAGGCTACTGGTGACCCGGCTGGCCTGCACCTGCACCTGCTCCTGGGGAGTGGCGGCCTCGGCGAAGGCCAGCGGCAGAAGGCCGGCAAACAGCCCGAGGGTCCAGATAACTAGAGGGCGAAACAACGACTTAAAACGCATTCAGGGGGTGCTCCTTATTATTGTTGTGAGCAGTGCCGATGGCGGCTGGGTCCATCGCTATACCGGGCCTAGGGTACCAGGCCGGCGACCCGCTGAAAGTAGCCTTTAGAGTGATTTCGTCGGCTGCCTCTACCCCCTGCGCCAGACGCTGGCCAGCCAGGGTTGCTGCTCGCGCGGCAGGCCCGCCGGGCGGTAGTAATGTTCCAGCTCGCTAAAGCCGGCGGCCGCCAGCAGGGTGCGCCAGTTGGCCCAATCGTAATAGGCGCCGTAGCGCTCGCCCTGCCAACCTTCCTGGTTGTCGCCCCGCGGGTTGGAGCTAAATAGCACACCGCCCGGCTTCAGCGCCGCATGCAACTGGCGCAGCACCCGCGGCAGCTCCTGGCTGGGGATATGAAACAGCACGGCGTTGGCGAAGATGCCGTCGAAGCGCTGATCCGGCAGATCCAGGGCGAGGAAGTCCTGCAGCCAGGCTTCGCAGCCACTGTCGGCGCGGGCCATCTCGATAAAGCGCAGGCAGCCATCCAGGCCGACGGCCACATGGCCCAGGGCGCTAAAGGTGCGCAGGTCGCGGCCCGGGCCGCAGCCGAAATCGAGGATCTGGTAGGGCGCCTGCGCCTGGATATGCGTGAGCAGGGCGGCGATATTCTGGCTGACGTCATGCTCGCGGGTGCCTTGGCGAAAGTCCTCGGCGCAGTCCTGATAATGCCCCAGGGTCAGGGCGCTGATCCGCGCCAGTTCGTCCGCGCTTAACGGCATGGGCCTCAGCCCTCGGCCAACAGGCGGCGCAGTTCGGCCAGCACCGGTGCGCTGTCCGGGCGCACGCCGCGCCACAGGTAGAAGGCTTCGGCGGCCTGTTCCACCAGCATGCCCAGACCGTCCAAAGTACGCGCTGCACCCTGATCAAAGGCCCAGCGGCTGAAGGCGGTCGGCTCCTTGCCGTACATCATGTCGTAGCACAGCGTATGACCGGGCTGGATCAGGCTCGGCGCAATGGGTGGCAGCTCGCCGGCCAGGCTGGCCGAGGTGCCGTTGATGATCAGATCCACCGGCGCGTCCAGCCAGTCGAAACCGCTGGCCGCCAGCGGGCCCAGATCGGCGAATTCGTGCACCAGCTGCTCGGCTTTCGCCACCGTGCGGTTGGCTATCACCAGGGCCGCCGGTTGCTCGGCCAGCAAGGGCTCCAGCACCCCGCGCACCGCGCCGCCGGCCCCCAGCAGAAGGATGCGTTTGCCCTTGAAGTCGAAACCGGCATTGACCTTGAGGTCGCGCACCAGCCCGGCGCCGTCGGTGTTATCGCCGAGCAGGCTGCCGTCTTCCAGCTTCTTCAATGTATTGACCGCGCCAGCGCGCCGGGCCCGGGGCGTCAGGCTGTCGGCCAGCTGGAAGGCCTGCTCCTTGAACGGCACGGTGACATTGCCGCCCAGGCCCTCGGCAAAGAAGGCCCGGGCAAAACCCGGGAAATCCTCCAGCGGCGCCAACAACGCTTCATAGCTCAGCTGCTGGCCGGTCTGCGCGGCGAACAGGCGATGGATCAGCGGCGACTTGCTGTGGCCTATGGGGTTGCCGAATACAGCGTAGCGGTCCATAAAAATTCCTTTCCTGTTGCAGAGCACATTCGTAGGTTGGGTTAGCGGCGCATACCCATTACAGAACGACGACGATACAAGCCGCCGCGTAACCCAACATAGCGTCGGCAGGCGCAACGCAATGGTGGGTTACGCCGCTGCGCGGCTAACCCACCCTACGTTTTTGCCAGCCAGTCGCGATCGGTCAGGAAATATTCGGTCAGGCGCGCTTCTTCGCTGCCCGGCTCGGGCTTCCAGTCGTAACCCCAGCGCACGTGGGGCGGCAGCGACATCAGGATCGATTCGGTACGCCCACCGGACTGCAGGCCGAATAGGGTGCCGCGGTCGAATACCAGGTTGAACTCGACATAACGGCCACGGCGAAACGCCTGGAATTCGCGCTCGCGTTCACCATAGGGGGTCAGCTTGCGCCGCTGCACTATGGGCATGTAGGCCGCCAGATAGGCGTCGCCGATGGCCCGCACAAAGGCGAAGCTGGTGTCGAAGTCCCACTGGTTGAGGTCATCGAAGAACAGCCCGCCGATGCCGCGCGGCTCGTCGCGGTGCTTGAGGTGGAAGTAGCGGTCGCACCACTCCTTGAACCTGGGGTAGACTTCGGCGCCGAAGGGCGCGCAGGCGTCATGGGCTACCTGGTGCCAGTGCACGCAGTCTTCCTCGAAGGCGTAGTAGGGGGTCAGGTCGAAGCCGCCGCCGAACCACCAGACCGGCTCCTCGCCTGCCTTCTCGGCGCTGAAGAAACGCACATTGGCGTGGGCGGTCGGCACGTAGGGGTTTTCCGGGTGGACCACCAGGGACACGCCGAGGGCTTCGAAGCCGCGCCCGGCCAGTTCCGGACGGTGGGCGCTGGCCGAGGGCGGCAGGCTATCGCCAAACACATGGGAGAAATTCACCCCGCCTTTCTCGATCAGCGCGCCGTTCTCTATCACCCGGGTACGGCCGCCACCGCCCGCCGGACGCTGCCAGGCATCCTCGAAGAACTCGGCGCCGCCATCCTCGGCTTGCAGGGCGGCACAGATACGGTCTTGCAGATCCAGCAGGTAGGCTTTGACGGCCTCAGTACGGTCACTCACGGCGGCACCTTGAAAACGGGTAAGGCCAGTCAGCAGCGCAGGGGCTGAGCGGCGAAATCGGCAGCCAGCATAACATTTGCTTTAGGGTCTGTTGCCGTTCCACTCGCGGCAACGCGGCTCGCGATGAAACGGCAACAGACCCTAGTCCCTCGCAGTTGACGCCGGTCAATGGAGAGGATTGGATAGCACCGTCTATCCCTAGCCTGCGGAGCCCAAGATGGCCAAGCGTATCCAGTTCAGCCGCCACGGTGGCCCGGAAGTACTCGACTACCTCGACTACCAGCCCGCCACCCCCGGCCCCAACGAGGTGCGGGTGGAAAACCGGGCGATAGGTCTGAATTTTATCGACACCTATTTTCGCAGCGGCCTCTATCCGCCGGCGTCCCTGCCCTCTGGCCTGGGTAGTGAAGGCGCGGGCATAGTCGAAGCGCTGGGCTCGGCCGTCAGCCAGTTCCAGGTAGGCGACCGCGTGGCCTACGCCACCGGGCCCCTGGGCGCCTATAGCGAGCTGCATGTGTTGCCCGCCGACAAACTGGTCAAACTGCCGGACACGATCAGCTTCGAGCAGGCCGCCGCAGTCATGCTCAAGGGCCTGACCGTGCAGTACCTGCTGCGCCAGACCTTCCCGCTCAAGGGCGGTGAAACCATCCTGTTCCACGCCGCCGCTGGCGGTGTCGGCTCCTTCGCCTGCCAGTGGGCCAAGGCCCTGGGCGTGCAGCTGATCGGCACCGTCAGCTCCGCCGAGAAAGCCGCGCGGGCCAAGGAGCAGGGCGCCTGGGCGACCATCGACTACAGCCAGGAGAACGTGGCGCAGCGCGTGCTGGAGCTGACCGAGGGCAAGAAGTGCCCGGTGGTGTATGACGGCGTCGGCAAGGACACCTGGGAAACCTCCCTGGACTGCGTGGCTCCCCGCGGCCTGCTGGTCAGCTTCGGCAATGCCTCAGGCGCGGTGAGCGGGGTCAACCTGGGCATCCTGGCGCAGAAGGGCTCGTTGTTCGTCACCCGCCCGACCCTGGCCAGTTACGCCGATACCCCGGCGCGCCTACAAATGATGGCCGACGAGCTGTTCGCCATGATCGCCAGCGGCCAGCTCAAGGTCGAGATCAGCCACCGCTATGCGCTCAAGGACGCCGCCGCCGCGCAGGCGGCGCTGAGCGCCCGGCAGACCATGGGGGCGAGCATTCTGCTGCCCTAACCCAGCGCCGCTATCGGTACGTGGCATTAAATGCCACGTACCGATGCGGTTGGGGGAAGAGGGTGTTGATGGCTTTGCGGCGGTCAGGCGTTTTTCTGGTAGATGATCTTCTTGCTGCCGCCCTCGCAGCTGCCGACCACCATATTGGGGTCTTTGGCTTCGGCATTGGGCACTATTTCCAGGGTGTAGGTGCTGACACCTGAGGCCTGGATCTTCACTTCGATTTCCTTCTTCAGCTCTTCGCAGGGCTTGGGTGCCGCCAGTGCGGCGCCGCTGAGCAAGCCCAACAGCAGGGCCAGGGTCCATTTAGTCATCTTGGTGCTCCTTTATTGCACGGGGGTTAGTAGGTTGGACTGGTGCTGGGTTAGGCAAGTTCTCAGCCTTGGCGATTAGCCTTGTCAGCACCTGCTTACGTTGAGCCGCCGGGAGCCTGCCGAGCGCCTCGGCCTCTCGGTAGAAGCGCGGCCAATCGCCTTCGGCCTGTTGGAACAGGGCGGCAAAGGCCGGCACCCATCGATCGTAGAGGCCGAACGGCAGCAGCTTGGCGTTGTTCAGCGGCGCGGCTATCCAGCCGTCATAGCGCCCCTGCCCGCCCCATTCGCGGTCACGCAGGCTGCGGTACTCGGCGCGCAGGCGGGCGAACTCGGCCTGCTTGCCGGCGCGCATCTGCGCGGCCGGCAAGCCTGTGTTGTATAGCTGCTGCAGGCGCGTTCTGCTCGCCAATACCAAGGCGGTGAACTGTTCGCGTTGCCGCTCGCCCTGCGGATCGGCGGGCGCCAGGCCGCGTGCGGCACGCCACTGGCGCAAGCCCTGGCGTTCGACAAAGGTGGCGAAGGATTCGTTGAAGGCGGTGTCGTTCGCCACATACAGCTGCTGGTGCGCCAACTCGTGGAAGATCACCGCCACCAGGCGTTCGTCGCTCCAGCGCAGCATGGTGTTGAGGATAGGGTCGTCGAACCAGCCGAGGGTGGAGTAGGCCTCTACTCCGCCCAGGTAGGTATCCAGCCCCTGTTGCTGGCGCAACGCCGCCGCGCCCCGGGCCCGACTCTGGCTGTAGAAGCCGCGATAGGCCACGCAGCCGGCGATGGGAAAGCAGTGCAGTTCAGGCGCGAGGGAGAATTCCGCGGTGGCGAACAGGTTCCACAGTACAAAGGGCCGCTGGATATCGGCGTACAGCCGGTAGCTGCGATTATCCGGCAGGCCCAGCGCGGCGCTGGCGAAGCGCCGTGCCTGCAGGGCCATGGCCAGGCGCGGTCTGAGTGCGGGGTCAAGCGTCGGGTCGTCGAGCAGCTCGGCGATCGGGGTGCGGGCCTGCAGCAGTTGCAACTGCCCCTGTGCCAGCTGGCTGTAGTAATCCAGGCTGCCGCAGCCGCTCAGCCACAGCAGCGCGGCCAGGGGAGCCCAGCGCCAAGGTCGGGCGTCGAATAGGTGATTGCTAGGTTGAATGCGCATGCCCGCCACGCTAGCGCATTGCCGGTGCTGCCTCCAGTGCAGGATCGGCGTAGGCTGATTGCAGCATGCCTATTGCGGAGATCGCTATGCGTTACCTTGCCCTGATCCTCGGTGCGTCTTTCCTCGGCGCCTGCGTCTCGCCGATACCCGCGCGCGATCCCGACCAGGCCTGGGTCGCACTGCATGCCAGCGCCGGCACCCTGTTGATGGCGGATAGGCTCGATGGCCAGCGCCTCAACGATGGTCGCTACTTCCAGGTGACGCCCGGCGCCCATGAGTTGCAGGCGCGCTTCCAGTTCGAGGTGAGCAGTGGCGGTGGCCTGGACGGCGTGTACGAGCCGCGGCAGATTACCTGCGAGATCCGCGTTCGCTATGCCGACTTCGTGGCCGGCCAGCACTATCGCCTGGAAGCCCGGCCCCTGGTGATGAAGGCCCAGGCCTGGCTGTACGACGGCCAGCGCAACCTGCTGGCGCGCGGTAAGGTGCTGCGCTGCGGCACCTTCTAGCAGGCCTGCCTAGGCGCGCCATTCAGCGCAGCTGAGCGAGCAGCTCGAAGGCGTGCAAACGGTCGGCGAAGTCATACAGGTCGCAGGTGAAGATCAGCTCATCGGCACCGGTTTGCTCCAGTAACACTTCCAGGCGCGCGCGGATCTTCTCTGGGCCGCCGATCATCGCCATGCCGAGGAAACTGCCGACCGCCTCTTTCTCGTGAGGCAACCACAGGCCCTGCATGCTCGCCACTGGCGGCTTTTGCACCAGGCTGTGACCGCGGATCAGGGCGAGGATGCGCTGGTAGGCCGAGGTCGCCAGGTATTCGGCCTGCTCGTCGCTGTCCGCGGCGATCAAGGGCACACCGAGCATCACATAGGGCTTGTCGAACTCCGCCGAGGGTTTGAAGTGGTTGCGGTAGATGCGAATCGCCTCATGCATATAGCGCGGCGCGAAGTGCGAGGCGAAGGCATAGGGCAGGCCCTTCTCGCCGGCCAGCTGGGCGCTGAACAGGCTGGAGCCGAGCAGCCAGATGGGGACGTTGGTGCCGGTGCCGGGCATGGCGATCACTCGCTGATCCGGTGTGCGCGGCCCCAGGTAGCGCTGCAGCTCCTCGACATCGGCGGGGAAATCATCGGCGCTGCCGATTCGGTCGCGGCGCAGCGCCTGGGCGGTGAACTGATCGGCGCCGGGGGCGCGGCCCAGGCCCAGATCGATGCGTCCCGGATAGAGGGTGGCGAGGGTGCCGAACTGCTCGGCGATCACCAGCGGCGCGTGATTGGGCAGCATCACCCCGCCCGCACCGAGGCGAATGCGTGAGGTGCCGGCGGCCAGATAGCCGAGCAGCACGGCGGTGGCCGAGCTGGCGATGCCGTCCATATTGTGGTGCTCGGCCACCCAGAAGCGGGTGAAGCCCAGGCGTTCGACATGCTGGGCCAGCGCCAGCGAGTTGTGCAGCGCCTGTGCCGGCCCGCCGTCAGCGCGGATCGGGGCGAGATCGAGGGTGGAAAACTTGCTGCCTGCTAACGCGTTCATCGGCCCTACCTGTGGTTACCCAGTGTCAGCGCCGCCTAATTGCGGCAATGCCTGAGAACCTGCTCACGCTCTGCTGCGCATCGGTGATGCTGCGTTAAAAACAGGCTCAGAATGCTCATTTACAATGCGTAAACTCCGCTTCTTCGCCTGTTTTGACCAGCCGGAGGCTGTTACTAACGTAGCGCCTTGCCTGACCTTCGCTCGCGAGAGCGTGAACAGGTTCTAGGTTAGAGAGTGGGGCTTTTTCTATGGATTCCAAGGCTGATCATTGCCCTGAATGGGATTTGTGCGTAGCGGAGTGGACATGGCGTCGCCCTGTCCACCCTATGCAGTAGCTGGCCGCTTAGCTCGTGCTGAGGCGAAAGCCGATTTTCAGGGTGACCTGGTAATGGCCGACCTTGCCGTTCTCGATATGCCCGCGGGTTTCCGCCACCTCGAACCAGTCCATATTGCGTACCGACTTGGCGCACTCGGCCAGGGCGTTTTCGATGGCGTTTTCGATGCTGATCTTGGATGAGCCGACTATTTCGATTTTCTTGTACACATGATGATCGGACATGGCGTTGCTCCTTGGATTTGGCGTGGCATACGGCTAACGGCAAGAGTTGCCTTAGCTTCACGCTAGCCAAGCCCGCAGAAAGCACAAGGAAACGCATCACTGCGTCGCGGCTTATCACCAGGACTTATGCGCTGCCCAGTTCGGTGGCCAGCCAGCGGGCCAGGCGCTCGGCGCGGTTGTCGCGGCTGCGCAGCGGCCGCCACAACGCCAGCCGCGCCGAGGTTTCGACGAAGCCCCAGGGCGCCACCAGGCGACCCGCGGCCAGGTCGTCGGCCACCAGTTGCTGCGGTGCGATGGCCACGCCCAGGCCGGCAGCGGCGGCTTCCAGCAGGTAATACAGATGCTCAAAGCCCTGGCCGTAGCGCAGGGCGCGGCTATCCAGGCCATTACCCGCCGCCCAGCTCGGCCAGGCCTGGGGGCGCGAGCTGGTGTGCAGCAGCGGCTCGCCCAGCAGTGCCGCGGGCGGGGCCTGGATCAGTCGGTCATGGCCCTGGTAGCGTGGGCTTAGCACCGGGCCGATGCGCTCGGCGGCCAGTTCATAGACCTGCATATCCGCCGGCCAGGGCGGCTCGGCGAAGCACAGGGTGGCGTCCACGCCGGCTCGGCGTGGGTCCAGCTCGCCTTCGCTGGCCGAGAGCTGCAGGCGCAGTTCCGGCAGCTCGCGATTGAGCCGATCCAGACGCGGAATAAACCAGCGCGCCAGCAGGCTGCCGGGGCAGGCCAGGACGAAAGGCGCCTCGGCCTGCCCCTGCTGCAACTCGGCGCAGACAGTGCGCAGGCGTTCGAAGGCCTCGCCGCTGACCTCGCGCAGGCGCATGCCTGCATCTGTGAGTTTAAGGCCGCGTCCGTCCTTGGCGAACAGCGCCAGCCCCAGGTGTTCTTCCAAGGCCCGCAGCTGCCGGCTGACCGCGCCATGGGTCACGTGTAGCTCGTCGGCCGCCAGGCTGACGCTGTGCAGACGGGCGGCGGCTTCGAAGGCGCGCAGGGCATTGAGCGGCGGTAGGTCCTGGCTCATCTGTGAGTTTTCCTGACAGGTTACGGCGATCTTATCGCTTTTGCCGCGAGGCCCACAGCCTTATCCTCTATGCATTGCCTACATGCCCGACCTTCCAGGAGAACGCCATGACTTCCTTGCGCAACGGCCCCGACGCCACCGGCCTGTTCGGCCAATTCGGCGGCCAGTACGTCGCCGAAACCCTGATGCCGCTGATTCACGACCTGGCCGCCGAATACGAGAAGGCCAAGCTCGATCCCGAGTTTGCCAAGGAGCTGGCCTACTTCCAGCGCGACTACGTCGGCCGTCCCAGCCCGCTGTACTTCGCCGAACGCCTGACCGAGTTCTGCGGCGGCGCCAAGATCTACCTCAAGCGCGAAGAGCTGAACCACACAGGCGCGCACAAAATCAACAACTGCATCGGCCAGATACTCCTGGCCCGGCGCATGGGCAAGCAACGCATCATCGCCGAGACCGGCGCCGGCATGCACGGCGTGGCCACCGCCACAGTCGCCGCGCGTTTCGGCCTGGAGTGCGTGATCTATATGGGCACCACCGACATCGATCGCCAGCAGGCCAACGTGTTCCGCATGAAGCTGCTGGGTGCCACCGTGATCCCGGTGGTCGCCGGCACCGGCACCCTGAAAGACGCGATGAACGAGGCGCTGCGCGACTGGGTGACCAATGTGCACAACACCTTCTACCTGATCGGCACAGTCGCCGGCCCGCACCCCTACCCGGCCATGGTCCGCGACTTCCAGGCGGTGATAGGCCGGGAAACCCGCGAGCAACTGCAAGCCCAGGAAGGTCGTCTGCCCGATTCGCTGGTCGCCTGCATCGGCGGCGGCTCCAATGCCATGGGCCTGTTCCATCCATTCCTCGATGACGCCAGCGTCAAGATGATCGGCGTCGAAGCGGCCGGCCACGGCATCGAGACCGGCATGCACGCCGCCAGCCTCAACGGCGGCGTACCGGGCGTACTGCACGGCAACCGCACCTTCCTGCTGCAGGACGACGATGGCCAGATCATCGATGCGCATTCCATCTCCGCCGGCCTCGACTATCCAGGCATCGGCCCGGAGCACGCCTGGTTGCATGAGATCGGTCGGGTCGAGTACTGCTCCATCACCGATAACGAAGCCCTGGACGCCTTCCACAAGTGCTGTCGCCTGGAAGGCATTATCCCGGCCCTGGAGTCGTCCCACGCCTTGGCCGAAGTGTTCAAACGCGCGCCCAAGCTGCCCAAGGATCACCTGATGGTGGTCAACCTGTCCGGCCGTGGCGACAAGGATATGCAGACCGTGATGCACCATATGAGCCCACAAGTAGAACAAGAGCAGGAGAAGCACGCATGAGCCGCCTGCAGACACGCTTTGCCGAGCTGAAACAACAGAACCGCGCGGCCCTGGTGACCTTCGTCACCGCCGGCGACCCGGGCTACGACGCCTCCCTGGCGATCCTCAAGGGCTTGCCGGCTGCCGGCGCCGATGTGATCGAACTGGGCATGCCCTTCACCGATCCGATGGCCGACGGCCCGGCCATTCAACTGGCCAATATCCGTGCCCTGGGTGCCAAGCAGAACCTGGCCAAGACCCTGCAGATGGTCCGCGAGTTCCGCGCCGACAACCAGGACACGCCGCTGGTGCTGATGGGCTACTTCAACCCTATCCACTACTACGGCGTGCCGCGTTTTATCGCCGACGCCAAGGCAGCCGGCGTCGACGGCCTGATAGTGGTCGACCTGCCGCCGGAACATAACGCCGACCTGTGCGACCCGGCCCAGGCCGCCGGCCTGGACTTTATCCGCCTGACCACCCCGACCACCGACGATGCGCGCCTGCCCACCGTGCTCAACGGCAGCTCGGGCTTCGTCTATTACGTCTCGGTGGCCGGCGTTACCGGCGCCGGTGCGGCCACCCTGGAGCACGTGCAGGAAGCCGTGACCCGCCTGCGCCGGCATACCGAGCTGCCGATCAGCATCGGCTTCGGCATCCGCACTCCGGAACACGCGGCGACCATCGCCCGTCTGGCCGACGGCGTGGTGGTCGGCTCGGCCCTGGTCGACCAGATCGCCAATGCGCAGAACGATCAGCAGGCCGTGGACGGTGTGCTCAGCCTGTGTCGCCAGCTGGCGCAAGGCGTGCGCGGCGCCCGCGCTTAATAAGCAGCCGGCCCGCTGGCGTAGGGCGGACATGCCGAAGCTTTGTCCGCCTCGTGCGGCCTGGATGGCGGACAAGCCTGGCGGCATGTCCGCCCTACGAACTCTTTTGCGCATGCTTGCCGCTTGTAGCTTGCGGCGTCTTCCCGTCCAATAGCGCGTCCATAGCCGAGAGCGTCGCCATGTCGCGTCCGACCACCGTCCGCAAACCCCGCGCCAGCAGCCAGACCCGGATTGCCGTGATCCTGACGGCGGCCCGCGAATTGCTGGCCGAGCAGGGCGTGGCCAGCCTGTCGATCTACAGCGTGGCCGAGCGCGCGGGTATTCCGCCGTCCTCGGTGTATCACTTCTTCGCCAGCGTGCCGGCCCTGCTCGAGGGGCTGACCGCGGATATTCACGCGGCCTTTCGCGCCTGCCTGCAGCAGCCGGTGGAACACGCGCAGCTACGCGACTGGCGTGACCTGTCGCGGCTGGTCGAGCAGCGCATGCTGGCGATCTATGCCGCCGATGCGGCGGCGCGGCAGTTGATTCTGGCCCAGCACGGGCTGGCCGAAGTGACCCAGGCCGACCGCCAGCACGACATCGAACTGGGGCAGCTGATGCAGCTGCTGTTCGACCGTCACTTCCCCTTGCCGCAACTGCCGGCTGATGTGGATGTGTTCGCCCTGGCCATGGAGCTGGGCGACCGCGTCTATGCGCGCTCGGTGCAACTGCACGGCGAAATCACCCCGCGTATGGCCGAGGAAGGCATGCGCGTGTTCGATGCCTATCTCAGTTTGTACCTGCCGCCCCATCTGCCGAAACGAATGCTGTAGCAGCGGCCTACCGGATTAGCGCCAGGCAAGATTCGTAGGGTGGGTTAGGCGCTTATTGCATGGCTAACGGTTGACGCGCATTTGGCTGCGCCGTAACCCACCAAATGGGCTGATACCGCTTGGTGGGTTGCGCGGCACTCGCTCACCGCCGCCTTCCTTGAGTCGTGCGCTACGTGCCGCTAACCCACCCTACAGCGCCTTTTCAAATACCTGGGAATTGCGCTGGTAGTTGTATAGCGAGGCGCGGGCGGCGGGCAGGCGGTCGACGCTGCTGGGCACGAAGCCGCGCTCGCGGAACCAGTGGGCGGTGCGGGTGGTGAGCACGAACAGGGTCTTCAGGCCCTGGGCGCGGGCGCGTTCCTCGATGCGTTCGAGCAGTTCGTCGCCGCGGCCGCCATGCCGGTAGGCCGGGTTCACCGCCAGGCAGGCCAGTTCGCCGAAATCCGAGTCGGCGATCTGATACAGGGCGGCGCAGGCGATGATCAGGCCTTCGCGCTCGACTATGCTGAACTGCTCGATCTCGCGCTCCAGCACCTCGCGCGAGCGGCGCACCAGGATGCCCTGGTCTTCCAGCGGGCTGATCAGCTCGATCAGGCCGCCGACGTCCTCGATGGTCGCCTCGCGCAGGGATTCGAATTGTTCCTGGGCCACCAGGGTGCCGTTGCCGGCGCGGGTGAACAGCTCGCTGAGCAGCGCGCCGTCTTCCGCGTAGCTGACGATATGGCTGCGCCGCACGCCGCCGCTGCAGGCCTGGGCGGCGGCGTCCAGCAATTCGCCCTGGTAGCTGCTGCCCAGGCGTTGCAGGTGCGCCGGCACCTGTTGCGGGCGCAACTCGCGCACCAGCTTGCCGGCCTCGTCGAGCAAACCGCATTCGGCGCCGAACAGCAGCAGCTTGTCGGCGTCCAGGTCGATGGCGGCGCTGGTGGCGACATCCTCGCAGGCCAGGTTGAAGATCTCCCCGGTCGGCGAATAACCCAGGGGCGACAGCAGCACTATGCTGCGCTCATCCAGCAGGCGATTGATGCCCTTGCGGTCGATGCGCCGCACTTCGCCGGTGTGGTGGTAGTCGACGCCATCGACCACGCCGATCGGCCGCGCGGTGACGAAGTTGCCGCCGGTCACGCGCAGGCGCGAGCCCTGCATGGGCGAGCGCGCCATGTCCATCGACAGGCGCGCCTCGATGGCGATGCGCAACTGGCCGACGGCGTCGATCACGCACTCCAGGGTCGGCCCGTCGGTGATCCGCAGGTTGTGCTGATAGCGCGGCGTCAGGCCACGTTCGGCCAGGCGCGCTTCGATCTGCGGACGCGAGCCGTGCACCAGCACCAGGCGTACGCCGAGGCTGTGCAACAGCACCAGGTCGTGAACGATATTGCCGAAATTCGGATGGGCCACGCCCTCGCCCGGCAGCATCACCACAAAGGTGCAGTCGCGGTGGGCATTGATATAGGGCGAGGCGTGACGTAGCCAGTTAACGTGGTCGTGCATTGCTTGAATAACCTGTGTCGAGTAGGGAACGCATGGAAACGGCGCAGGGCGCGCCAGACGAGGCAGCCGAGAGCGGATTTATCGTCGCAGTTGGGGCAGCTTCACGCGTTCTCTCCTCCAGATGACACAGGAACTCGGCTCAGGATGCCGGTTGCAAACAGTAATAACTAATCAACTCGCGCAGTAGCTGCACGGTCGGCTGCAGGCGCGCCATTTCCAGGTATTCGCCCGGCTGGTGGGCGCAGTCGATATCGCCGGGGCCGAGTACCAGGGTTTCACAACCGAGCTGCTGAAGATAAGGCGCTTCGGTGCCAAATGCCACCGCGCCAGCGCTGTGCCCGGTCAGGCGCTCGGCCAGGCGCACCAGTTCGGCGTCGGCGCTTTGCTCGAAGGGCGGCACGCTGGGGAACAGCGGGGCGAAATCGATCTGCACCTGATGCTGTGCGGCCAGGGGTTGCAGCTTCTGGCGGATCGCCGCGCGCAGCATCTCCGGCTGCATGCCCGGCAGCGGGCGCAGGTCGAACTCCAGCGAGCATTGGCCGCAGATACGGTTGGGGTTGTCGCCGCCATGGATGCAGCCGAAGTTCAGGGTCGGCTGCGGCACGCCGAACTGCGGGTTGTTGAACTCGCGCTGCCACTGCGCACGCAGGCCGCGCAGCTCAGCCATCACATCCTGCATGGCCTCCAGGGCGCTATGACCGAGGCTGGGGTCGGAGGAGTGGCCGCTGCGACCGAGGATATCGATGCGTTCCATCATCACCCCCTTGTGCAGGCGAATCGGCTTGAGGCCGGTCGGTTCGCCTATCACCGCGGCGCGGCCCAGTGGCCGGCCGGCGGCGGCCAGGGCTCGGGCGCCGGCCATCGAGCTTTCTTCATCGCAGGTGGCGAGGATCAGCAGCGGCTGCTGGAAGCGCTGTGCCAGCAGGGGTTGCACCGCCTCGATGATCAGGGCGAAGAAGCCCTTCATGTCGCAGCTGCCCAGGCCCACCCAGCGACCGTCGACCTCGGTGAGCTGGAGCGGGTCGGTCTGCCACAGCGCCGCATCGAAGGGCACGGTGTCGCTGTGCCCGGCCAGCACCAGGCCGCCCGGGCCGCTGCCGTAGCTGGCGAGCAGATTAAATTTGCCAGGGGTGATTTCCTGCATCTCGCAGGCAAAGCCGAGGTCGCCGAGCCAGCCGGCCAGCAACTCGATCACCGCACGGTTGGACTGATCCCAATGGGCTTGGGTGCAACTCACCGAAGGCGTGGCGATCAGCGCGGCGAATTGGTCTTTAAGGGAAGGCAGGGGCATCGGCGGTCTCCGCAGGCAGTCTCGCCATCATAGTGGCAAGGCTGCCGCGGATAAAACCGCCGTGGGGCTAACTCAGAGGAAGATGCCGCGCAGGATAAAGAAGAACAAAATCGACAGGCCCGCACCCGCGGGTAGGGTGATGATCCAGGACATAAAGATCGAGCCGATCACGCCTAGGTTCAGTGCGCCGATACCACGGGCGATACCGATGCCCAGCACCGCGCCGACCAGGGTGTGGGTGGTGGAAACCGGCAGGCCGATGGCCGAGGCGCCCACTACCGTGGTGGCGGTGGCCAGTTCGGCGGCGAAACCGCGGCTCGGGGTCAGTTCGGTGATTTCCCGGCCTATGGTGGCGATCACCTTGTAGCCATAGGTGGCCAGGCCGATCACGATACCCACGGCGCCGAGCAGCAGCACCCAGCCTGGAACTGCAGACTTGGCGCCTATGGTCAGATCGCCGCCCGACTGGATCACCCCGACAATGGCCGCCAGAGGACCCACCGCGTTGGCCACGTCGTTGGCACCGTGGGCGAAGGCCATGGAGCAGGCGGTAAAGACCATCAGTACGGCGAAGACTTTCTCCACGCTGGCGTAGTGGAAGTCCTTGTCCGCTTCTTCGTCGACCTTGATCCGGCTAAGCAGGGCGATGCCCAGCAGCATCACCAGCGCGCCGACACCGGCGGCCAGCAGCAGGCTCTGGTTGCTGTTGAGTTCCAGGCCGATATGCTTGAGGCCCTTGGTCAGGGTCATGATCGCCACCATAAAACCGGTGGCGAACATATACAGCGGCACGAAGCGCTTGGCATTGAGGAAGGGGTTGTCGGTATTGATGATCAGCTTCTGCACGCTCATAAACAGGCCGAAGGCGACCAGGCCCGAGAGCACAGGAGTCACCACCCAGCTGGCCACGATCGGGCCGACGGCCGACCACTGCACCGCGTCAACGGACACGCCGACTGCGGCGAAGCCAATTACCGCGCCAACGATGGAGTGGGTGGTGGATACCGGCCAGCCGCGGCTGGTGGCGATCAGTAGCCAGGTGCCGGCTGCCAGCAGCGCCGACATCATGCCCAGCACCATCAGGTCGGGGGTGATCACCGAGGCGTCGACTATGCCGTTCTTGATGGTTTCGGTGACTTCACCGCCGGCCAGGTAGGCGCCGCAGAATTCGAAGACCATGGCGATACAGATCGCCTGTTTGATGGTCAGGGCTTTCGAGCCCACCGAAGTGCCCATGGCGTTGGCCACGTCGTTGGCGCCCACGCCCCAGGCCATGAAAAAGCCGAAGAGGCAGGCAAGCAGCAGCAATACGAGGCCGTAGTCCGCAATCAGAGACATAAATAATTAATCCGTAGATTCCAGAAAGGACACTGGCGCCTAGCGCGCCAGCAGTTGTTCCAGTCGGTTGCCGACTCGTTCGGCACGGTCGGCGACATCGCCGATCCACTCGATGATCTGATAGAGAAACATCACATCGACTGGAGGAAGGTCCTTTTCCAGTTTGAACAGCGCACGACGTACTTCGATTTGCAGCTTGTCGGTGTCGCGTTCGATCTGCTCCAGCTCCATGACCATGGATTCGACCAGCGCCGCTTCGCGGCCACCGAAGCCGGTTTCCAGCAGTTCATCCAGCTCGTTCATGGCTTTCAGCGCCTGGGCGCTGGCATCCACGGTGCGCTGCACAAAGGTGCGTATCAGCGGCTGCAGGCTCTGCGGAATGGCCATTTCGCGGCCTAGCATCAGGCCGGCGATGTCCTTGGCGCGGTTGGCGACTTTGTCCTGTACACTCAGCAGCTCGAGCAGATCCGAGCGCGGTACGGGCAGAAACAGGCTCTTGGGCAGGTGCAGACGCACGCTCTTCTTGAGCTTGTCGGCCTCCTGTTCCAGGCTGGCCATTTCCTGCTGGACTTGTTCCACCTTGACCCAATCCTCAGCCATCACGGCCTCGAAAAAGGGCACCAGATTCGCCGCGCACTCGTGGGCTTTGGCGAAGTGTTTCTGCATCGGCCCGATGGGTGAGCGGCCAAACAGACTGGCAAATGGATTGACTGGCATAGGGTGAGCCCCGGCGTTAAGAAGGCGGCAAGTATACGGATCAGTCCACAGGCTCGCCAGCGCAGGTAATCGGACTGTCACATTTTCATAGTAGGCGTTGAACCCCACCATCATGAACAAAGAAACCGAAATCAAATTGCGGGTCAGTCGCGAAACCCTTGAGGCCCTGCGCGATCATCCGTTGCTGAAGAAGCGCAACAAGACTGGCTGGCAGCGGCACGAGCTGTTCAACCAGTACTTCGATACCCCCGAGCGCGATCTGGCCGAGGCCAAGGTCGCCCTGCGCGTGCGCCGTGACGGTGAGCAATTTATCCAGACCCTGAAGACCCGCGGCCACAGCGTCGCCGGGCTGTCCGAGCGCAACGAGTGGGACTGGCCCCTGGCCAAGGCCAAGCTGGACATCAAGAAGCTCTCTGCCGAGTGCTGGCCGGCCAGCCTGGCCGAGCTGGACAAGAAGCAGCTGGCGCCGATCTTCAGTACCGACTTCGTCCGCGAGAAGGCCGATATCGCCTGGGGTCGCGGCAAGGCCCGCGTGGTGATCGAAGCCGCACTGGACCTGGGCAAGGTCGTCGCTGGTGAAGGCGAAGAGGAAATCTGCGAGCTGGAGCTGGAACTGCGTGAAGGCGACCCGGCCGCGCTGCTGGAGCTGGCCGCCGAGTTGGCCGCCGACCTGGCGCTGATGCCCTGCGATATCAGCAAGGCCGAGCGTGGTTACCGCCTGTTCGACGCCGGCAGCTACAACCTAAGCCTGCCAGTGCCACAGCTGAATGCCGAAATGGCGCTGGACGACGCCTTCGCCGCCCTGGCCTGGCATCTGCTCGGCAGCAGCCAGCGCCTGGCCGAGCAATACCGCTTCAACGGTCACTGGCGCTTGCTCGGCGAGTGGCTGGAGCAGCTGGTGGGGCTGCGCGCCCTGCTCGGCAGCCTCGGTCAGGCCGCGCCGCGGGCCAGCAGCCATGAGTTGCGCCAGTTGCTCGACGCGCTGTTGCAGGACTGGCGTCCACGGCTGCAGGCCGGTCAGCTGGACGATAGCGCGCGGCAGAATGCCCTCGCGCAGTTCGCCGCCGAACTGCAAGGCACGCGCTGGGGGCTGTTCTCCCTGAATACCTCGCGCTGGTTGCTGGCACGCAGCTGGACGGTCGAGCGCAACAACCGCGGCAACCGCCAAGGCGCCGCGCCCCTGGGCAACTGGTTGCCGACGCTGATCGCCGAGGAGGGTGCGGCCCTGCAATTGCGGCGTTATCAGCAGCAGCCGGAAGACCTGGCCGAACAGCTGCCGCGCATCGAGCGGCTGCTGGTCTGGCTGCACCTGGCGCGCACTGTGTTGGAAGTGGCGGAAGTCGACCGCCTGTACGGTGAGCTGAACAAGCTCGGCGAGCTGGCCCATCAGGCCATCGACCCTGAGGTGCTGCAGGCGCGTCAGGCCCAGGTGCTCAAACTGGGTTCCCTGAAGACCTGGCGCCAGCTGGTCAAATAACGCCCGCCTAAGCTGGCGGCGCCCTGCCGCCAGTTCCCCTTAGCCACCGTCCTTAGCCGCCGTTGCGAAAGCGCGTCCATACCGCATCCAGGGTCGCCTCATGCTTCTCCGGCAAGGTGTCCAGGGCATGCAGGCGGCGCTTGGTGTCGCGATCCGGGTAGAGGCCCGGCTGATTGCGCAGGCCTTCATCGAGGAACACCTTGGAGTCGCTGTTGCCGTTGGGGAACAGCGTCTCGCTGGTGATCAGGGCGGCCACCTTGGGCTGCATCAGGTAGTCGATAAAGCGGTGGGCCAGATCGGCGCGTCGGGCGCTCTTGGGAATTACCAGGCTGTCGATAAACAGCGTCGAACCTTCATCGGGCACCACGAAGCGCACCGGCTGCCCGGCATCGGCGGCCGCCAGCGCGTCGCCGACCCAGGCCATGGCCACGCACAGCTTGCCTTGGCCGAGGTCCTCGATATAGCGCTGGCTGTCGATATAGCGCAGGTTGGGGCGTAGCCCGTCCAGCACCTTGCTGGCGCGTTGGATGCGGCTCGTGCCGCTACGCGCCAGGCTGTGGCCCTGGTAGTTGAGCAGCAGCGCGAGGGTTTCCTCGGGGGCATCCAGCACGCTCATCCCGCAACTGGCCAGGCGCGCGCTTTGCTCGGCATCGAACAGCAGACTCCAGCTATTGGGCAGCGGCCCGCCGAAGGCGGCTTCGGCTTGCGGCACGTTGATCGCCAGGCCGACCGCGCCCCACAGATAGGGCACGGCGTGGCGGTTGCCCTGATCCAGGGCCGCCAGGGTGCTGAGCAGCTGTTTGTCGAGATGCTGGCGGTTGGGCAGCAGGCTGAAATCCAGGGGTTGGATGCTGCCGCTCTTGATCAGGGCGGGCAGGTCGTTGTGCGACGGCACGGCGATGTCGATGGCTTCGTCGCCGTGGAGGAGGGTCTTCAGCTCGTCGCTGGTGCTGAAGGTGCGGTATTCGACGCGGATGCCGGTCTCGGCCTCGAAGTCCTTGAGCACCTGGGGGGCGATATAGTCGTTCCAGTTATAGACGCGGATGACCTCGTCCGTTTTCTCGACCTTGGGGCCGGTTTCAATCGTGTCGGCGCTGGCCAGCAAAGGTGTCAGTGCGAACAATAGTGATGCAAACAAGCGAGGCATGGGTGACTCCCGGCGTTGGTTGATTTCTTGTCACGTGACGCGGTTTTGCGTTGTCGCCAGCGAATTCGGCACAGCAGTATCCCGGCGCAAGCAAAAGGTGCGACTCAGGGCAGGGGTCGTGCGCGAGGTGCCGGATAAAACGACGCCGGCACATGGCCGGCGTCGGGGGTTGCGTCAAACGGTATGCAGGTACCAGTTGTACTCGAGGTCGGAGATTGAATTCTCGAACTCGGCCAGCTCGCTTTCCTTACAGGCAACGAAGATATCGATGTACTTCGGATCGATATAACGGGCCAGTACTTCGCTGTCGTCCAACTCGCGCAAGGCGTCACGCAGGTTGTTCGGCAGGCTCTGCTCGTTCTGCTCGTAGGAGTTGCCCTCCACCGGTGCGGTCGGCTCGATCTTGTTGGTCAGGCCGTGGTGCACACCCGCCAGCACTGCCGAGAGCAGCAGGTAGGGGTTGGCGTCGGCGCCGGCGACGCGGTGTTCGATGCGCACGGCATCGGCGGTGTCATTCGGCACGCGCAGCGCTACGGTGCGGTTGTCGATGCCCCAGCACGGCGAGTTCGGCACATAGAACTGCGCGCCGAAACGGCGGTAGGAGTTGACGTTCGGGCAGAGGAAGGCCATCGACGCCGGCATGGTTTCCAGCACGCCACCAATGGCGTGGCGCAGCGCGTCGTTCTGTACCGGGTCGTCGCAGGCGAAGATGTTGTTGCCCTGCTTGTCGAGGATCGAGATGTGCACGTGCAAACCGTTACCCGCTTGGTTCGGGTAGGGTTTGGCCATAAAGGTGGTGTCCATCTCATGGTCGTAGGCGATGTTCTTCACCAGGCGCTTGAGCAGCAAGGCATAGTCGCAAGCCTTGATCGGGTCGGCGACGTGGTGCAGGTTGACCTCGAACTGCGCCGGGGCGCTTTCCTTGACGATGGCGTCGGCCGGGATGCCCTGCTCCTTGGCGCCTTCCAGTATGTCCTGCAGGCACTCGGCATATTCGTCGAGGTCGTCGATCAGGTACACCTGGGTCGACATCGGACGCTTGCCCGACAGCGGCGACAGCGGCGGTTGCGGGCGGCCATTCACGTTGGCCTGGTCGATCAGGTAGAACTCCAGCTCGAAAGCGGCGCAAATAGTCAGGCCCAGCTCGTCGAACTTCGCCACGACCTGGCGCAGCACTTCCCGCGGGTCGGCGAAGAAGGGCTCGCCTTCCATTTCGTGCATGGTCATCAGCAGTTGCGCGGTCGGGCGCTTCTGCCAGGGTTCATTGCTCAGGGTGTTGGGGATGGGGAAGCAGATCCGGTCGGAATCGCCGATATCCAGACCCAGGCCGGTGCTTTCCACCGTCGCACCGTTGATATCCAGGGCGAATAGAGAAGCCGGCAGATTGATGCCGCGCTCGTAAACCTTGTGGAGGCTTGCGCGCTCGATACGCTTGCCGCGCACCACGCCATTCATATCTGCAATAAGAAGGTCGACGAACAGGACCTCAGGATGTTCCTTAAGGAACGCGTTCGCTTCGTTAAGCTGAACGGCACGCGGGGGTACCGACATGATGCAACACCTTTTTTGTTAAAAATATCAATCATGCAACTGCACAGGTATGAGTCAATCTTAAACACCCGGTGCTGTCAAGAGAACGACATATTGCCCTAAAAGGGGGGCTCTTGGCCAATTTTAGGGCGTTACGGGGCGGCATAAGGCTACCGAACCCCTTGGCTGTCGGGCTGCTCAGTGGGGTGTGTTCAATTTTTTACATGACTATTGTGAAAAAAAATGAACAAGGCTAAGCTCGGCTCAAACCCATAACAGCAATAAAACGGGTGTCTCATGTCGCGCCAGCCGATAATCGGCGTTAGTGCCTGCACCAAGCAGATCGGGCACAACATCTACCACACCGCCGGTGACAAGTACCTGCAAGCCATAGTGCATGTCGCGGGTGGTATGCCGTTGATCGTTCCCGCGCTGGGTGCTCAGGTCGATCAGGCCTACCTGCTGCAGCAGCTCGATGGGCTGGTCTTCACCGGCTCGCCGTCGAATGTCGAACCCCATCATTATAGTGGCGTCGCCAGCGAGCCGGGCACCGCCCATGATGCCGCGCGTGACAGCACGACCCTACCTCTTATTAAAGCAGCTATTGCCAGTGGCGTGCCGGTACTCGGCATCTGCCGCGGTTTTCAGGAAATGAATGTGGCCTTCGGCGGCACCCTGCACCAGCAGGTGCATGCGCTCGAGGGTTATATGGATCACCGCGAGCCCGAAGGCACCCCCGCGCAGCAACAATATGGCCTGCGTCACGCGCTGCATGTGCAGCCGGGCGGGCTGCTCGCCGGCATCGGCTTGCCGGACGAGATTCAAGTCAATTCTATTCATGGCCAGGGCGTTGAGCGTCTGGCGCCGGGCCTTCGAGTTGAAGCACTGGCGCCTGACGGGTTGATCGAAGCCTTCTCCGTCGAAGGTGTGCCAAGCTTCGCGCTGGGGGTGCAATGGCATCCCGAGTGGCAGGTAAGATCCAACCCGAATTATCTCGCCATCTTCCAGGCCTTTGGTGAGGCTTGCAGGAAGAGGGCGGGGCAACGCTGAGCCGTCTATATATAAGGCGGCTTCTACCAACCCTGAGGTCTCTATGAGCACCAAACTAGACCAGCTTTCGAGCTGGCTGAAAGAACGCAAAATCACCGAAGTTGAATGCCTGATCAGCGATCTTACCGGGATTGCCCGCGGTAAGATTTCGCCGACCAACAAGTTCCTCGACGAGAAAGGCATGCGCCTCCCCGAGAGTGTGTTGCTGCAAACCGTGACCGGCGACTACGTCGAGGACGAAATTTATTACGACCTGCTCGACGAGGCGGACATCGACATGTTCTGCCGCCCGGACGAGAACGCCGTATTTCTGGTGCCTTGGGCCGTAGAGCCGACCGCGATGGTGATTCACGACACCTTCGACAAGCAGGGCAACCCGATCGAGCTGTCGCCGCGCAACATCCTCAAGAACATCCTCAAGCTGTATGCCGACAAGGGTTGGAAGCCAATCGTCGCGCCGGAAATGGAGTTCTACCTGACCAAACGTTGCAGCGATCCGGACTTCCCGCTGGTCGCGCCCATGGGCCGTTCCGGTCGCCCGGAAGTCGGTCGTCAGTCGTTCTCCATCGACGCCGCCAACGAATTCGACCCGCTGTTCGAAGACGTCTACGACTGGTGTGAAGTCCAGGGCCTGGACCTCGATACGCTGATCCACGAAGACGGCCCGGCGCAGATGGAAATCAACTTCCGGCATGGCGAGGCCCTGCACCTGGCCGACCAGATCACAGTGTTCAAGCGCACCATGCGCGAAGCGGCGCTCAAGCACGATGTGGCGGCGACCTTTATGGCCAAGCCGATCACCGATCAGCCGGGCAGCGCCATGCACATCCACCAGAGCGTGGTGGACATCAAGACCGGCAAGAACCTGTTCTCCAATGCCGATGGCAGCATGAGCCAGCTGTTCCTCAACCATATCGGTGGCCTGCAGAAGTACATCCCCGAGCTGTTGCCGCTGTTCGCCCCCAACGTCAACTCGTTCCGCCGCTTCCTGCCGGATACCTCGGCGCCGGTGAACGTCGAGTGGGGCGAAGAGAACCGCACCGTGGGCCTGCGCGTGCCGGAAGCCAACCCGCAGAACCGCCGCGTGGAAAACCGCCTGGCCGGTGCCGATGCCAACCCCTACCTGGTGCTGGCGGCCTCGCTGCTGTGCGGCTATATGGGCATGGTCGAGGACCTCAAGCCCAGCGCACCGGTCAAGGGGCGTGGCTATGAACGGCGCAACCTGCGTCTGCCGATCACCATCGAGCACGCGCTGGAGCGCATGGAAGCCTGCAAGGACGCGGAGAAGTACCTGGGCGAGAAGTTTATCCGTGGCTATGTCGCGGTGAAACGCGCCGAGCACGAGAACTACAAGCGTGTGATCAGTTCCTGGGAACGCGAGTTCCTGCTGCTGTCCGTTTGATGCAAGGGGTGCCGGCGCGCGATGCGCCCGGCACCCGACAATTGTGCCCCGTTGAGGTGGATATGAGTAAGCCCGTGCAAAACCCGAAAACCCGCGAGTGGCAGGCCATGAGCCGCGACCATCACCTTGCGCCGTTCAGCGACTTCAAGCAGCTGGCGGAAACCGGGCCGCGCATTATTACCAAGGCCGACGGCGTCTACCTGTGGGACAGCGAAGGCAACAAGATTCTCGATGGCATGGCGGGTCTCTGGTGCGTCGCCGTCGGTTACGGCCGCAAAGAGCTGGCTGACGCGGCGTTCAAGCAGATGCAGGAACTGCCCTACTACAACATGTTCTTCCAGACCGCCACGCCACCACCGTTGGAACTGGCCAAGGCGATTGCCGAGCTGGCCCCGGAAGGCATGAACCACGTGTTCTTCACCGGTTCCGGTTCGGAAGGCAACGACACCATGCTGCGCATGGTGCGCCATTACTGGGCGATCAAGGGGCAGCCTGCCAAGAAGGTGATCATCAGCCGGGTCAACGGCTACCACGGCTCCACCGTCGCCGGCGCCAGCCTGGGCGGCATGAAGTACATGCATGAACAGGGCGACCTGCCGATTCCCGGCATCGTGCATATTCCCCAGCCATATTGGTTCGGTGAAGGTGGCGAGATGACCCCGGAAGCCTTTGGCATCTGGGCGGCGGAGCAGTTGGAAGCGAAAATTCTCGAAGTCGGCGAAGCCAATGTCGCCGCCTTTATTGCCGAGCCGATCCAGGGCGCCGGCGGCGTGATCATTCCGCCCGACAGCTACTGGCCGAAGATCCGCGAGATCCTCGCCAAGTACGACATCCTGTTTGTCGCCGATGAAGTGATCTGCGGTTTCGGCCGCACCGGCGAATGGTTCGGCAGCGATTACTACGGCCTCCGGCCGGACATGATGACCATCGCCAAGGGCCTGACCTCGGGCTATATCCCCATGGGGGGCCTGATAGTGCGCGACGAAGTGGTCGAAGTGCTCAACCAGGGCGGCGATTTCAACCACGGCTTCACCTACTCCGGGCACCCGGTAGCGGCGGCGGTGGCCTTGGAAAACCTGCGCATCTTGCGCGAAGAAAAGATTGTCGAACGGGTCAAGGCAGAAACGGCACCCTACTTGCAAAAGCGTCTGCGCGAGTTGGCGGACCATCCGCTGGTGGGCGAAGTACGCGGCGTCGGCCTGCTCGGTGCGATCGAACTGGTGCAGAACAAGGCCAGCCGCGAGCGTTTCCCCGGCGATGTGGGCGTGGGCATGATCTGCCGCAGTCACTGTTTCAGTAACGGCCTGATCATGCGCGCGGTGGGCGACACCATGATCATTGCCCCGCCCCTGGTCATCAGCCAGGCGGAGATCGACGAGTTGATCAGCAAGGCGCGGCACTGCCTGGACTTGACCGCCCAGGAGGTCTTGGGCTGAGCCAGGCAGGGTTTAAAGGCTTTAAGTTGTAACGTCGGAAAGTTGTAAAGAGTGATCTGTCCTTGCCAGACTGCGCCAGTGCGCTAGCCAGGCTCGCCGGAAGGTGCTGCAGATGGGCTGCGCCACCCGCTGGAAAACCATTACGACAACAGGAGCTGTAAGCATGAAAACATTCGGCAAAACCCTTCTCGCGTTGTCCCTGGCAGGCGCCTTCATTGGCGTGGCCCAGGCCGAGGAAAAAGTGCTGCACGTTTACAACTGGTCGGACTATATCGCCGAAGACACCATCGCCAACTTCGAGAAAGAAACCGGCATCAAGGTGGTTTACGACGTCTTCGACAGCAACGAAACCCTGGAAGCCAAACTCCTGTCCGGTGGTTCGGGCTACGACATAGTCGTGCCGTCCAACCAGTTCCTCGCCAAGCAGATCAAGGCGGGCGTGTTTCAGAAGCTCGACAAGGCCAAGTTGCCGAATTGGAAAAACCTCAACCCGGACCTGATGAAGGCGCTGGACAACGCCGACCCGGGCAACCAGTACGCCTTCCCCTACCTGTGGGGCACCACCGGCATCGGTTACAACCCGGCGAAAGTCAAAGCCGCGCTGGGCGTCGACACCATCGACTCCTGGGACGTGATCTTCAAGCCAGAAAACATGGCGAAGCTCAAAGCCTGCGGCGTGTCCATGCTCGACGCACCGGATGAGATCTATGCCGCCGCCTTGCATTACCAAGGCCTGCCACCGAATGCGAAAAGCGCCGAAGACGTGAAGAAGGCCGAAGAGTTGCTGATGAAGGTGCGTCCTCACATCACCTACTTCCACTCCTCCAAGTACATCTCCGACCTGGCCAACGGTGACATCTGCGTAGCCCTGGGCTGGTCCGGCGACATCTTCCAGGCGCAGGCGCGTGCCGAGGAGGCCAAGAACAACGTACCGGTGGCCTACGCCATTCCGAAAGAAGGCGCCGCGTCCTTCTTCGACATGATGGCGATTCCGGCCGATGCCAAAAACGTCGAGGCCGCGCACATGTTCCTCAACTACATCCTGACCCCGGAAGTGATAGCGCCTATCTCCAACTACGTCGCCTACCCGAACGGCAACGCGGCCGCCACGCCGCTGGTGGACGAGGCCATCCGCAACAACCCGGGCATCTACCCGACCGAGGAGGCCAGCAAGAAGCTCTACACCTTCTCCGAGCTGAGCCCGTCGGTACAACGTGCCATCACCCGCAGCTGGACCAAGGTCAAGTCGGGTCGTTAAGTTCTAAAGCAGTACCAGGCGTGTGCCGGCCGGTCCGGCACACGCCACACCACACAATAATAAGGAAGGCTTTATGCGTCGTATCACCGTGCTGGCCGGCGTGCTCGCTGCCGCTAGCGCTCTATCCACAGCCCAGGCTCTTGAGCGCACGCTCAAGGTCTACAACTGGTCGGACTATATCGCCACGGACACCTTGGCCAAGTTCGAGAAAACCAGTGCCATCGAGGTTGTCTACGACGTTTTCGATTCCAACGAAACCCTGGAAGGCAAGATGCTGGCTGGCCGTAGCGGCTATGACCTGGTGGTGCCGTCCAACCATTTTCTCGGCAAGCAGATCAAGGCGGGGGCGTTCCAGAAGCTCGACCGCAGTCAGCTGCCGAACTGGCCAAACCTCGACCCGGCGCTGCTCAAGCAGCTCGAAGCCAACGACCCGGGCAACCAGTACGCCGTGCCTTACCTGTGGGGCACCAACGGCATCGGCTACAACGTCGAGAAGGTCAAGGCGGTGCTGGGCGTCGACTCGATCGACTCCTGGGCCGTGCTGTTCGAACCGGAAAACATGAAAAAGCTCGCCACCTGCGGCGTGAGCTTTCTCGATTCGGGCGACGAGATGATTCCCTCGGTACTCACCTACCTGGGCCTCGACCCCAATAGCAAGCACCCCGAGGATTACGCCAAGGCCGAAGCCAAGCTGCTGGCCGTGCGTCCCTACGTGAGTTACTTCCACAGCTCCAAGTACATCGGCGATCTGGCCAACGGCAATATCTGCGTGGCCGCCGGTTTCTCCGGCGACGTGCTGCAAGCCGCCGACCGCGCCGCAGAGGCCGGCAAGGGCGTCGAAATCGCCTATGCCATCCCCAAAGAAGGCGGCAACCTGTGGTTCGACATGCTGGCCATTCCGGCCGATGCCAGTAACCCCCAGGAAGCCCACGCCTTTATCAATTATCTGCTGGAGCCGGCCACTATCGCCGGGGTCAGTGATTATGTCGGCTATGCCAATCCCAACCTAAAGGCTGGTGAGTTGATGGATCAGGGCATACGCCACGACGATGCGGTTTACCCACCGCAAGCGGTTCTGGACAAGCTGTTTATCTCGGCGGAGTTGCCGGTAAAGGTTCAACGCCTGATGACCCGAAGCTGGACCAAGGTCAAGTCAGGCCAGTAATTTCAAACGCCAGGCCGTTGTGGTCGGGCGCTACTTTTGCGGGAGTTTTGGTAATGGCAGTTGCTTCTAGTGCCTATAAAAAGGTCCTTGAGGGTGATCAGCAACCGAAAGAGGTGCTGGTCAAAATCGAGCGCGTTACGAAGAAGTTCGATGAAACCATCGCGGTCGATGATGTTTCCCTGACCATCAACAAGGGTGAGATTTTCGCCCTGCTCGGTGGTTCCGGTTCGGGCAAGTCCACCCTGCTGCGCATGCTCGCCGGGTTCGAGCGGCCGACCGAAGGGCGCATCCTGCTCGATGGTGAGGACATCACCGACCTGCCGCCCTACGAGCGGCCGATCAACATGATGTTCCAGTCCTACGCCCTGTTCCCGCACATGACCGTGGCGCAGAACATCGCCTTCGGCCTCAAGCAGGACAAGATGTCTGCCGCTGACATCGATGCGCGAGTGGCCGAGATGCTCAAGCTGGTGCATATGACCCAGTACGCCAAGCGCAAGCCGCACCAGCTCTCCGGTGGCCAGCGTCAGCGCGTGGCCCTGGCCCGCTCCCTGGCCAAGCGGCCGAAACTGCTGTTGCTCGATGAACCCATGGGCGCATTGGACAAGAAACTGCGTTCGGAGATGCAACTGGAACTGGTACAGATCATCGAGCGCGTCGGCGTGACCTGCGTCATGGTGACCCACGACCAGGAAGAGGCCATGACCATGGCCCAGCGCATCGCCATCATGCACCTGGGCTGGATCGCCCAGATAGGCAGCCCGGTGGACATCTATGAAACCCCGACCAGCCGCCTGGTCTGCGAGTTTATCGGCAACGTCAACCTGTTCGACGGCCAGGTGGTGGATGACGCCGAAGGCCACGCGGTGATCGACAGCCCGGACCTGGAGCGCAATATCTTCGTCGGCCACGGCGTCACCACCTCGGTGCAGGACAAGAGCATCACCTACGCCATCCGCCCGGAAAAACTCCTGGTCACCACCGAGCAGCCGACCTGCGACTACAACTGGTCGCGCGGCACCGTGCACGACATCGCCTACCTGGGCGGCCACTCGGTGTTCCACGTCGAGCTACCCAGCGGCAAGATCGTCCAGTCCTTCGTCGCCAACGCCGAGCGGCGGGGCACGCGGCCGACCTGGGATGACCAGGTCTACGTCTGGTGGGAGGACGATAGCGGGGTGGCATTGCGCTCATGAACATTCTCCAAAGCCTCAATCGCCGCCTGCCCAGGGGCCGTCACGTCGTGATCGGCGTGCCCTTCCTGTGGCTGTTTATGTTCTTTCTGCTGCCCTTCATCATCGTGTTGAAGATCAGCTTCGCCGAAGCCGATGTTGCCATCCCGCCGTACACCGACGTGTACACCTGGGCGGAAAACAAGCTGGCGATCTTTATCAACCTGAGCAACTACATCTTCCTCAGTGAGGATGCGCTGTACCTGGCCGCCTACCTCGGCTCCTTGAAGATGGCCACCGTCAGCACGCTGATCTGCCTGGTGGTCGGTTTCCCCATGGCCTATGCGATTGCCCGGGCCGACAAGGAAAAGCAGATGGTCTTGCTGCTGCTGATCATGATGCCGACCTGGACGGCGATCCTGATCCGCGTGTATGCCTGGATGGGCATTCTCAGCAACAACGGCCTGCTCAACAGCGTGCTGCAAGGCATCGGCCTGATCGACGAGCCGCTGCAGATCCTCAACACCAACATCGCGGTCTATATAGGGGTGGTGTACTCCTACCTGCCGTTTATGGTGCTGCCGCTGTTCGCCAACCTGGTCAAGCACGACCCGAGCCTGCTGGAGGCCGCAGCCGACCTGGGTTCGAGCACCTACAACAGCTTCTGGAAGATCACCGTGCCGCTGGCCAAAAACGGCATCATCGCCGGCTGCATGCTGGTGTTTATCCCGGTGGTCGGCGAGTTCGTGATTCCTGAGCTGCTCGGTGGCCCGGAAACCCTGATGATCGGCAAGGTGCTGTGGCAGGAGTTCTTCAACAACCGCGACTGGCCGGTGGCGTCCGCCCTGGCGGTGGTGATGCTGGCGATCCTGATCATCCCGATCATTCTGTTTAACCGTAACCAAGCGAAGGAAATGGAGGGTCGGCCATGAAGCAGTTCCCCCAGATGAAGCCGATCATTCTGTTTGACCGGCTTATAACCCAGAGCCGAGCGAAAGAGATGGAGAACCGTCCATGAAGCGTTTTAGTTTCTCCAACTTTATGCTGTGGGCCGGCCTGGGCTTTATCTACCTGCCGATGCTGATCCTGGTGATCTACTCGTTCAACGCTTCGCGCCTGGTAACGGTATGGGGCGGCTGGTCGTTCAAGTGGTACGCCGGCCTGCTCGACAACAGCCAGCTGATGGGCTCGGTGATGCGCTCCCTGGAAATCGCCTGCTACACCGCGATTGCCGCGGTGATCCTGGGCACCATGGCCGCCTTCGTGCTGACCCGGGTCACCCACTTCAAGGGCCGCACCCTGTTCGGCGGCCTGGTCACCGCGCCGCTGGTGATGCCCGAAGTGATCACCGGTCTGTCGCTGCTGCTGCTGTTCGTGGCCATGGCGCAACTGATCGGCTGGCCAGCCGAGCGTGGCATTCTGACCATCTGGATCGCCCACACCACCTTCTGTTCCGCCTATGTGGCGGTGGTGGTGTCGTCGCGTCTGCGTGAGCTGGATATGTCCATCGAGGAAGCGGCCATGGACCTGGGCGCGAAACCCTGGAAGGTGTTCTTCCTGATCACCATCCC
>NZ_JAUYNP010000105.1 GCF_030696055.1 Pseudomonas sp.
TGCGTGATCGCCTAAAAATTCAAGGGCAAGCGCTTCGATTGCGGCGGTTCGGAAGGATATTTCGACGCCACCAACTTCTGCTTCGAAAACCGCTAAAAGACGGGCAAGGCTTACTAAGCAAAGCCTGGCAGTCGATCAAACAAGCCACCTGCGGGTGGCTTGTTCGTTTATGGGATGGCCATCGCCTCCGAGCCTGGCCCGAGCGGCTGACCATAGCTGAACTCCACATAGTTGCCCGCCGGGTCGCGCAGTCCGCAGTAATAGCCGACCGGATAGGGCTCGTCACGCGGCGCCCAGATCAGGCAACCCGCGGCCTGCGCCTTGGCCGCTATGGCATCGACCTGCTCGCGGCTGGCCAGGGCAAAGCCGAAATGGCTGTAGTCATCCGCCGCCAGCTGGCGATCCTGGCCGCCGGGCATGATCACGAAGATAAATTGATGCTCTTTGCCCGGCTCGGCCATCCAGACGATGCGCGAGCCCTTGCCCGCGCGCTCGTGGATCACCCGCATGCCACAGAACTCGCGGTAGAAGGCCAGGCAGGCCTCCAAGTCGGGTACATGCAAAGCCAGATGGGTAAGGGTGGGGCGCATGCGGCTGCTCCTTCGCTGCTCTCTCAAGATTAGGCTCAAGCTTAGGCCCAAGCTCAGAACCCGGGTTCGATTGGGTTATGCTTGCAGCCTGTTTGGGAGGCTTAAGATGACCTACGACTTTGACCTGTTTGTGATCGGTGCCGGTTCCGGCGGTGTGCGCGCCGCGCGCTTTGCCGCGGGTTACGGTGCCCGCGTGGCCGTGGCCGAGAGCCGCTACCTGGGCGGCACCTGCGTCAACGTCGGCTGCGTGCCGAAGAAGCTGCTGGTGTACGGCGCCCACTTCGCCGACGACTTCGAGCAGGCTCAGGGCTTTGGCTGGTCGCTAGACCCGGCGCAGTTCGATTGGCCGAGCTTGATCGCCAACAAAAACCGCGAAATCGACCGTCTTAACGGCATCTACCGCAACCTGCTGGTTAACAGCGGGGTGACCCTGCTCGAAGGCCATGCGCGCCTGTTGGATGAGCACAGCGTCGAACTCGGCGGCCAGCGCTACAGCGCCAAACATATCCTGATCGCCACCGGCGGCTGGCCGCACATGCCGCAGATCCCCGGGCATGAGCACGCCATCAACTCGAACCAGGCATTCTTTCTCGAGCAGCTGCCCAAGCGTGTGCTGGTGGTCGGCGGCGGCTATATCGCCGTGGAGTTCGCCTCTATTTTCCATGGCCTGGGCGCGCAGACCTCCTTGCTCTATCGCGGCGAGCTGTTCCTGCGCGGCTTCGATAACACCGTGCGCAAGCACCTGCAGGAAGAGTTGAGCAAACGTGGCCTGGATCTGCAGTTCAATAGCGAGATAGAGCGCATCGACCAGCAGGGCGATGGCAGCCTGCTGGCGACCCTCAAGGATGGCCGGGTCTTGCACACCGACTGCGTGTTCTATGCCACCGGCCGCCGGCCGATGCTGGACAACCTGGGCCTGGAAAACACCTCGGTCGAGCTGGATAAACGCGGTTTTATCCAGGTCGATGAGCAGTACCAGAGCACTGCCCCCTCAATTCTGGCCATCGGCGATGTGATCGGCCGGGTGCAACTGACCCCGGTGGCGCTGGCCGAAGGCATGGCGGTGGCGCGCCGGCTGTTCAAGCCCGAGGAATACCGCCAGGTCGATTACCAGATGATCCCGACCGCGGTGTTCAGCCTGCCGAATATCGGCACAGTGGGCCTCAGCGAGGAGCAGGCCAGGGCACAGGGCTACCGCGTCAAGGTCTTCGAGAGCCGCTTCCGGCCGATGAAGCTGACGCTCACCGAATGCCAGGAGCGCACCCTGATGAAGTTGGTGGTGGATGCCGACAGCGACCGCGTACTGGGTTGCCATATGGTCGGCCCGGAGGCGGGCGAGATAGTCCAGGGCCTGGCCGTGGCGCTCAAGGCCGGCGCCACCAAGCAGATGTTTGACGAGACCATAGGCGTGCATCCGACGGCTGCCGAGGAATTCGTCACCATGCGCAGCCCCGTCGCCTCCTGAGGCTGCCATGAGCGAGCTTTTTTACCTGGCCGACCTGTTCGGCGTCGCGGTATTCGCCATCACCGGCGCCCTGATGGCCGGGCGCAAGTCCATGGACCTGTTCGGCGTGCTGGTCATCGCCATCGTCACCGCGCTGGGCGGCGGCACCCTGCGCGACGTGATTCTGGATAACCATCCGGTGAGCTGGATTCGCAACGACCTCTATATAGTCATCGCCTCCCTGGCGGCCGTGGGCACGGTGCTCTGGGTGCGCCTGACCCAGCCGATTCACGAAAAGGGCCTGCTGCTGGCCGACGCCTTCGGCCTCGCGGTGTTTACCGTGATCGGCTGCGAAGTCGCGCTGCAGCACCAGGTGCCCTACAGTACCGCGGTGATCATGGGGGTAATGACCGGGGTGGCGGGCGGGGTGATGCGCGATGTGATCTGCAACGAGATCCCGCTGATCTTCCAGAAGGAAATCTACGCCACCGCTTGCATTGCCGGCGCCCTGGTGTTTATCGGGTTGCGCGAACTGGCGACCCCACATTGGCTGGATACCGGGGTGGCAATGCTAACGGTGCTGCTGATCCGCCTGGCGGCGATTCGCTGGCATGTTTCCTTGCCACGCTTTCATCTATTGGATAGAGATTGATAATTGGGCGCCTGGATCATCTGACGCAGCAAGGCGTCGTTATCGAGAGGGGCCGGTGGCGCGCATCGAGTCCTCGAGCCTATGAGGCTGTCCGAGAATAGCAATTGGCTGCAAATGGTAGGTTGGCGCTGAGGAACGAAGCCCAACAAAGTCAGCATGTTGGGCTTCGCGAAGCTCAGCCCAACCTACAAAAATCCGCATTATCGGACAGGCTGCTACCGAGTCGGTGTATTGCCGCGGCCCGGACGACAACCTGCTAGAAGTCAGCCGCTATCCGCAGGACTGAGCTGCCGCAAGCGCTAGTCGCTAATAAAATCAATCGGTTAGCGGCACAATCGAATCCCTCTTGTAATTACTGCTCGCAACCGGCAATCCCTCGCCGAACTTTCGTGCAAATAAACTATCACCGGCATCTATTCAAGCGCCTCGGCACTGGACGTCAGCTGCTGCTGAGCTAGGGTAAAGCCATGAGATAGCGAAATTGCGACAACAGGGACGCATCTATGGATAGATACTTGGTGCTGCCCTTCTGGCTTGCCGGGCAGCACTTCGCAGTGGCGCTCGAGAATGTCGTTCGAGTATTACCGGCACTGCTCAGTACTCCTTTGCCAGGAGCGCCCGCGACTGTCTGCGGGCTGGTTAATGTGCAAGGCAGCATACTGCCGGTGGTTGATCTGGCGCGGCGCTTCGACTGGCCGTCGGCACTCTTGACGCTATGGCAACCCTTTATCTGGTTGAAAACCAGTAAGCGCGAACTGTTGCTGCCGGTGGAAAAGGTGGCGGCTGTATTCAGTTGTGCGGCCGCCGACTTTTCCCCGGCGCCTGACCCTCACGTCCCCTCCAGCCTGCTGCGCGGTGTGCTGCGCACCGCCGAAGGCATGCTGTTGATCCAGGATGTCGAGCAACTGCTGTCCGCCACCGACGAAAGCCAGCTGGCGGCGGCGCTGGCACGGCAGGGAGGGGGTGGCGATGCCGCGGATTGAACCCTCCTGCTCGCCGCGTCTACTGCAAGCCCTGGTGCACAAGGTGCACCAGCACCTGGGAATGGACTTTTCCGCGGGCCGCAGCAGCGAACTGCTGCGGCGCCTGCAGTTGCTGGCCCTCGAGCAACAGAGCGACGAGCAGCAGGCCTGCGACTTTACCGGCTGGCTGCAGGCCCTGGCTTTCGCCGACTGGGACGCCGCTCTGCTGCAACGCCTGGTGCCCGCCTTTAGCGTGGGTGAAACCTATTTCCGCCGCGATGCCGACACCTTCGACTGGTTGGCCCAGCACCACCTGGCCGCCTTGCTGGCGCGCCGTCGGCAGAGCGGGCAGCGCAGCCTGCGCCTGTGGAGTGCGGCCTGTTGCACCGGCGAAGAGGCCTACAGCCTGTTATTTATGCTCGATGAGTTGCTGGGGGCCGAGCGCGACAGCTGGACCCTGGAGCTGGTCGCCAGCGATATCAATGCGGCATTCCTCGCCCGGGCGGAGCAGGGCGTCTATGGCAGTAATGCCTTTCGCAGTAACGAGGCGGCCTTCCGCCGACGTTACTTCCAGGCCGAGGGGCGCTTTTGGCGGGTACGCGCGGCCTGGCGTGGGCGCATCCGCTTTATCCAGTACAACCTGATCGATGACCAGCAAGCCTGCCCGTTAGCCAATGCCGACCTGATTCTGTGCCGCAATGTGCTGATGTACTTCTCGCCGGCGCGCGCCACGGCGGTGCTCAAGCGGCTGCTCGGCGGCCTGAATGACGAGGGGCTGTTGCTGCTCAGCGCAGTCGAAGCCGGTATCGCCACCCAGGCCGGCCTCACGGGGAGCTGGGCGGGTTGCAACTATGCCTTGGCCAAGGCCGGGCCGGCCGCCGCCAAGCCTGATGTCTTCGTCTTACCCGACCGCTTCGTGGCGCCCTTGCCTTACCCGCGTGCTGCCTTAAACCCGGCCAAACCAGCTGTTGTCGTCGAGCCGCCCGCGCCGCCACCAACCCCGCCAATACCGCCCAGCAAGCCCGTGGAGAGCCTGGGCGGTGCGGCGGAAAATTACTGGCGGCAGGCGCAACAAGCCCTGAGCGCCAGCCGTTATCCAGAAGCCCGCGAAGCCTTGCTGGGCTATTTGACCTGCGCCGGCCTGAGTCGTAACCAGCAGCACCAGGCCTGCCTGCTGCTGGCGCGCAGCTGGGCAGATCAGCAGCACCTCGAGGAGGCTCAGGATTGGCTGCAGCGGGCGCTGCAACTGCAGCCCGACTCGGCCCAGGCCTACTGGCTGCAAGCTCAGTTGGCGCAACAGGCCGGCGACCAGCCGGAAGCCCTGCTGGCCCTGCAGAAGGCGCTCTACCTGGACCCCGACTTTATCCTCGGCTACTTCTTCCAGGCGCGCCTGTTGGCTGCGCAAGGTCGCGGGCAAGCCAGCGACAAGGCCCTGCGGGTTTGTCGCCAGTTGCTCGCGCAGCACAGCGCAGACACCCCGGTGCCGCAGGCCGATGGCATGAGCTGCGCGCAGTTGCTGCGGCTCTGCGAACAACTTATGCAGGAAGCCCTGTCATGTCCGAGCCCCTAGAAGACCAGCTGCGTTGGACGCAGTTGCACAAGCGTATGAGCGAACTCGAACAGCGCCTGGTCGATGGCTTCGGCCTGCGTCCCGACGACTTGGCGGAGCGCCTGCGCCTGCGCACCCAGCAGTGGGCCGGGCAGCGCGACAGCGAGGCGGCGCTGGACCTGTTCGAGGTGCTGAGCTTCAGCCTGAGCGGTGAGCTGTATGCCATCGGCAGCGAACATGTTGCCCAGGTGTTGCCACTCAACCACTACACGCCCTTGCCGAGCACCCCGGCCTATGTGCTGGGCATCGTCAATGTGCGGGGTCGTATCGTCTCGGTGCTGGATCTGCGGGTGCTGTTCGAACTGCCGATCGGCCATCTGTCCGATCGCAGTTTTCTGCTGATTCTGCAGAGCCCGGAAATGGAGTTCGGCTTGTTGATCGACCGCGTCCTGGGCGTCGCGCAGATCAGCCGCGACGGCTTGCAGACGGGGCTGGCCAACCTGTCCGGGGTACGGGCGAACTACCTGCTTGGGGTGAGCGCGCAGCAATGCACGGTGCTCGATGGCGCGCGCCTGCTGGGCGACCCGAACCTGCGCGTGCTGGCCGATGAATAGGCGTGCTGGCCGAGGAATATAGGAACAAGGAGAGGGACAAAGATGATGGCTAGGGTTTTGCGGTTCAATATAGGCGCCAAGTTGATCCTGGCCTTCGCCTTGCTGATTCTGGGCTTTGGCGGCCTGTTGTTCACCACCCTGGAGCGTTTCGTCAGCCTGCAAGCCAGCGAGGACGAGCAATTCCAGCGTCACTACCAGCGCGTTTCCACGGTCAAGGAGTTGCGCATCAATATTGCCGCCCAACGCAGTGACCTGCAATTGGCGATCGGTGAGGAAACGCTGGAGGACCTGGAGGCGCAGGAGGACGTCATTCGCCAGCGCAGCGCGGAAAATGATCGGCTGATCCAGCAGCTGCAAACGGCGGTGAGCGATGACCCCCAGGCCAGCGCAATGCTTGAGCAGTTAGTGGCCGTGCGCAAGGCCTCGGCACTAACCCGCGCCAAGCAGCTGCAGCTGATCCGCAGTGGCCAACAGGAGGAGGCGCGGCAACTGAGCACGGGCGTGCAACTGGACAGGTATGAGCAGATTCACCAGTTTGGCCTGCAACTGGCCACGCTGACCGACCAGCGTATCGACGAGGCCCTGCAGCAGTCGCGGCAGACGCTCACGGCCCTGCGCGAGCGTATTTTCAATTTAAGCCTGCTGCTGGTCGGCGTCAGCGCCGTGCTGGCCTGGCTGCTCAGCCGCCATATTGCCCTGCCGCTGGCGCGTCTGACCGGCTGGGCCGAGCAGATCGGCCGCGGCGAGATCCCCCGTGAGATCAGCGGCAGCGCACGGCAGGACGAAGTGGGCCGGCTGGCCCAGGCCTTCGTCGACATGAGCCAGTACCTGCGCGAGCTGGTGCAGGAGATGAACGAGGGCATCTCGGTGCTGGCCACGGCCAGCGAGGAGATACTCGCGGTCACCACCCAAGTGGCCACCAGCACCCAGGAAACCGCCACCGCCATCAGCGAAATCACCACCACGGTGGAGGAGGTCAAGCAGACCGCGGTGCTGGCCGGCAGCAAGTCGCTAGGGGTGGCCGAAAGTACCGAGCGCAACCGCCCGGTGGCCCAGGGCGGGCGTCAGGCGGTGGAAGAGGCGCTGGCCGGCATGCAGCAGATCCGCGAACAGATGCAGGCGGTGGCCGAGAGCATCATGCGCCTGGGCGAACAGAGCCAGGCCATAGGCGA
>NZ_JAUYNP010000107.1 GCF_030696055.1 Pseudomonas sp.
GAGGTCCTGCAAATTGCGCTGCAATACGCGCCGGAGCCCTTGCCTGATGCGGCTCCTGAGATAGTTGCACAGGATGACAAGCGCGAGACTGATTCCAAGGAGCGAATTAGCACGCATTAGCCGGAGGGCTTCCTTGACACAATTTTAGAGCCCTTGTTATAAAGCGGCTCTTATCGTGTCAGCAGGCCTTCCAGCACCCGCTTTGCTTACACTTAAAAGCAAGAAACAAACTCAATAGAAATTAAGGGGACTTAAGAGTGAACAAGTCGGAACTGATCGATGCCATCGCCGCATCTGCTGATATCCCGAAAGCTGTTGCTGGCCGTGCGCTGGACGCAGTAATTGAATCCGTTACTGGTGCTCTGAAGGCTGGTGACTCCGTAGTGCTGGTTGGTTTCGGTACTTTCGCTGTCAAAGAGCGTGCCGCTCGTACTGGCCGCAATCCGCAAACTGGTAACCCGATCAGCATCGCTGCTGCCAAGATTCCAGGCTTCAAAGCCGGTAAAGCTCTGAAAGACGCTGTCAACTAAGCCTCTTTCGGGTCTTGCCCTGCAGATCAGCTTAACGCCTGATCTGATAGCGGAGCGGTAGCTCAAACGGTCGATCCGTACCGAGTTACCACGGACTGCTGGTTTAAGTTCGTTCTGCTCCGCCAGTTACGAGAAGGCGCATCCACTGATGCGCCTTTCTTCTATCCGGATTTTACCCACACTGCGCGACTGCTTATTTTGTACAGTCGTTCTGGGGGACGCATGCTGCAGAACATCAGGGACAATTCCCAGGGTTGGATTGCCAAAGCCATTATCGGCATCATTGTCGCGCTGCTTGCGTTGACAGGCGTCGACGCCATTTTTACCAGTACCAGCAATAGCCAGAATGCCGCCGCGGTAAATGGCAAGAAAATCAGTACTGTCGAGCTGACTCAGGCCGTTGAAATGCAGCGACGTCAGCTGCTTCAGCAGCTTGGTCAGGATTTCGATGCTTCCTTGCTGGATGAGAAGCTGCTGCGTGAAGCCGCCCTGAAAGGCCTTATCGAACGCACCTTGTTGCTGCAAAGTGCCACCGATGCCAAGTTCGCCTTCTCTTCGCAGGCGCTTGACCAGCTGATTCTGAAAACCCCCGAATTTCTTGTCGATGGCCAGTTCAGTGCTGAGCGTTTCGATCAGGTGATTCGTCAGCTCGGCTACAACCGCCTGCAATTCCGTCAGATGCTCGAGCAGGAAATGCTGATCGGCCAGCTGCGGGCAGGGCTGAGTAACAGCGGCTTCGTCACCGATGCCCAAGTTCAGGCCTTCGCCAGCCTTGAAAAACAGACCCGCGACTTTGCGACCCTGACGCTCAAGGCTGATCCCGCCGCGGTTACGCTCAGCGACGATGACATCAAGGCCTATTACACGGCCCAAGCCAGCGAGTTTATGACTCCGGAGCAGGTTGTTCTGGAGTATATCGAGCTGAATAAAGAGTCCTTCTTCGATCAGGTCGAAGTCAGCGACGAAGCGCTAAAAACCGCTTACGAAAATGAAATCGCCAATCTGGCCGAGCAACGTCGAGCGGCCCACATTCTGGTCGAAGTGGGCGATAAGCTGAACGATGAACAGGCCAAAGCCAAGCTGCTTGAGGTGCAAAAGCGTCTGCAGCAGGGTGAAGACTTCGCCGCGCTGGCTAAAGAGTTATCCGATGACTCCGGCTCTGCCGTCGAAGGTGGCGATCTGGGCTTCGCCGGCCCTGGTGTTTACGATCCGGCTTTTGAGCAGGCGCTGTATGCCCTGACCGAGAATGCCGTATCGGCTCCGGTGCGTAGCGAGTTTGGCTGGCACCTGATCAAGCTGCTGGGCGTGCAAGCTCCCGAAGTACCTAGCTTTGCCAGCCTTGAAGAGAAGCTGCAGCGCGAGCTGAAGACTCGCCAGGTTGAGCAGCGCTTTGTCGAGGTCGCCAAGAATCTTGAAGATGCCGCTTTCGAGGCTTCGGATCTGGCGCAGCCGGCCCAGGAGCTCGGTTTGCAGGTCAAGGTCACTGAGGCGTTCGGGCGTCAGGGTGGTGAAGGTTTGACTGCCAACCGCCAAGTGATCGAAGCCGCATTCAGCGCCGAAGTGCTGGAAGATGGCAGCAACAGCAACGTGATCGAACTTGATCCTAATGCCGTGGTGGTGGTGCGCGTCAAAGAGCACAAGAAACCCGAGCAGCTCGCCCTTGAGCAAGTGGCGGAGAGTATTCGTGCCCAGCTGACCAAGGTGCGTGCCAGCGAGGCGGTCAAGGCCAAGGGCGAGGAGTTTCTCGCCGCTCTGCGCAGCGGCAAAACGCCGCTCGAGCAGGCCGATCCGAAGCAAGCTTGGCAAGTGGGCGAAGCCGCCACCCGTAGCCAGGAAGGTGTAGAACCTGCGGTGTTGCAGGCACTGTTCCGCATACCCAAGCCTGCTGCGGCGGACAAGCCGAACTTCGCCTCTGTCAGCCTCGCCAGCGGCGATCTGGTGCTAGTGCGTCTGAATGGCGTCAGCCAGCCTGAACAGGCCCTGTCTGACGAGGATAAGACCATGTACAGCCGCTTCCTGGCCTCGCGTATTGGTCAGCAAGACTTTGCTGCCTTCCGTAAGCAGCTGGAAGCCACGGCGGAAATCGAGCGTTTCTGATTGCGCTGAAGCTGAATAAAAAAGGCCGCTTAGTTAAGCGGCCTTTTTATGCCTGAGATTTAACGGCTCAGTCTTCCATGGCGCCCATGGCGGTGGTGTTGAAGCCGCCATCGACGTACATGATCTCGCCGCTGACACCCGAGGCCAGGTCGGAGCAGAGGAACGCGCCGGCGTTGCCGACTTCGTCGATGGTCACATTGCGACGCAGCGGAGTCTGCTTCTCGTTGGCGGCGAGCATCTTGCGAAAGCTCTTGATACCGGATGCCGCCAGGGTGCGGATCGGGCCGGCGGAGATGGCGTTGACGCGAGTGCCTTCTGGACCGAGGCTGCCGGCCAGGTAGCGTACGCCGGCTTCCAGGCTGGCCTTGGCCATGCCCATGACGTTGTAGTTCGGCATGGTGCGCTCGGCGCCCAGGTAGGACAGGGTGAGCAGGCTGCCGTTGCGGCCTTTCATCATCTCGCGACCGGCTTTGGCCAGGGCCACGAAGCTGTAGGCGCTGATATCGTGAGCGATGCGGAAGCCTTCACGGGTGGTGACCTGAGTGAAGTCGCCATCCAGCTGATCGCCGGGGGCGAAGCCCACCGAGTGGACGATGCAGTCCAGGCCGTCCCACTTCTTGCTCAGGGCTTCGAATACCGAGGCGATTTCCTCATCGTTGGCCACGTCGCAGGGGAAGCACAGTTCGGAGTTTGAGCCCCAACCTGCGGCGAACTCTTCGACCCGACCCTTGAGCTTTTCGTTCTGATAGGTGAAGGCCAGTTCGGCGCCTTCACGGTGCATGGCCGCAGCGATGCCGGAGGCGATGGACAGTTTGCTGGCTACGCCAACGATCAGTACGCGCTTGCCGCTTAGAAAACCCATGTGTGTTATTCCTCTTCCTGTCTGCAAGGATTAGTCAGCTGGGGCCATAAAGGCCGCTTCCAGCAACTGCTGTGTATAGATGTCCTGTGGCGCGGCAAAGACACTCGCAGCCGCGCCTTGTTCCACCACCTTGCCCTGTTTGACCACCATCACCTGATGGCTCAGCGCCCTGATTACGGCCAGGTCATGGCTGATAAACAGGTACGTCAGGTTGTACTTGGCCTGCAGCGAGCGCAGCAGTTCGACCACCTGGCGCTGCACGGTGCGGTCGAGTGCCGAGGTCGGTTCGTCCAACAATATCAGCGCCGGTTTCAGTACCAGGGCGCGGGCAATGGCAATCCGCTGCCGTTGCCCGCCGGAGAACTCGTGGGGGTAGCGGTGTCGGGTATCCGGGTCCAGACCTACTTCCACCAGTGCCGCGATGATGGCCTGTTCCTGCTCCGCAGCGCTGCCCATGCGATGAATCTGCAAACCCTCACCGACAATCTGCCCCACCGACATGCGCGGGCTCAGGCTGCCGAAAGGGTCCTGAAAGACCACCTGCATCTGTCGGCGTAACGGCCGCACCTCCTGTTGCGACAGGCCATCCAGGGCTTGGCCTTGAAAGCGGATGCCGCCTTGGCTGCCCAGCAAGCGCAAAATGGCCAGGCCCAGGGTGGATTTACCCGAACCACTTTCGCCCACTATTCCCAGGGTATGGCCCTGGGGCAGGCTGAAATTGATGCCATCCACCGCCTTTACATGATCGACGGTGCGCCGCAGCAAGCCTTTCTTGATCGGGAACCAGACGCGCAGATCCTTGACCTCCAGCAGCGGCTTGCCCGCCGGCTGATCAACCGGTCCGCCGCTGGGTTCGGCCCCCAGCAGTTCACGGGTGTAAGGGTGTTGCGGGGCATGGAACAGCTGGTCGCAGGATGCCTGTTCGACTATGTGGCCGCGCTGCATGACACATACCCGATGGGCGATGCGGCGCACCAGATTGAGGTCATGGCTGATCAGCAGCATGGCCATGCCCAGGCGTGCCTGCAGGTCCTTGAGCAGTTCGAGGATCTTAAGCTGTACGGTGACGTCCAGCGCCGTGGTCGGCTCGTCGGCGATCAGCAACTCGGGCTCATTGGCCAGGGCCATGGCGATCATCACCCGTTGCCGTTGCCCGCCCGACAGTTCGTGGGGGTAGGCCTTGAGGCGCTTGTGCGGCTCGGGGATGCCGACCAGCTCGAGCAATTCCAGGGTGCGGGCGGTGGCCGCTTTGCCGGTCAGGCCTTTGTGCAGGGCCAGCACCTCGTTGATCTGCTTCTCGATGCTGTGCAGCGGGTTCAGCGAGGTCATGGGCTCCTGGAAGACCATGGCGATGCGGTTGCCGCGGATGGCACGCAGCTTGTTCTCGCTGAGCTTGAGCAGGTCTTGCCCGGCGTAATGAATGCTGCCGCTCGGGTGCTGGGCCTGGGGATAGGGCAGCAGGCGCAGGATAGAGTGGGCGGTGACCGACTTACCGGAGCCGCTTTCGCCGACCAGCGCCAGGGTCTCGCCACGCTTGATAGCGAAGCTGACGCCTTCCACTACGCGCTGCCTGAGGCTGCCGGTGACGAACTCGACGGCCAGGTCGCGCACTTCGATAAGGTTGGTCGACTCGGTCATCTTATTTCCTCGGGTCGAAGGCGTCGCGCGCCGCTTCGCCGATAAACACCAATAAGGTCAGCATCAGTCCCAGCACGGCAAAGGCGCTCATCCCCAGCCAAGGGGCCTGCAGATTGGATTTGCCCTGGGCCACCAGTTCGCCCAGGGACGGGCTGCCTGCCGGCAGGCCGAAGCCGAGGAAGTCCAGGGCGGTGAGGGTGCCGATCGCGCCGGTGAGGATAAAGGGCATAAAGGTCATGGTCGAGACCATGGCATTGGGCAGGATATGGCGGTACATGATTGCGCCGTTCTGCATGCCCAGCGCGCGGGCGGCGCGCACATATTCCAGGTTGCGCCCACGCAGGAACTCGGCACGCACGAGATCGACCAGGCTCATCCAGGAGAACAGCAACATGATGCCCAGCAGCCACCAGAAGTTCGGCTGCACGAAGCTGGCCAGGATGATCAGCAGATAGAGCACCGGCAAGCCGGACCAGATTTCCAGAAAACGCTGCCCGGCCAGGTCGATCCAGCCACCGTAGAAGCCCTGCAGGGCACCGGCGAACACGCCGATCAGCGAGCTCGCCAGGGTCAGGATCAGGGCGAACAGCACCGAGATGCGAAAGCCATAGATGACCCGCGCCAGTACATCGCGGCCCTGGTCATCGGTGCCCAGCCAGTTCTCGCCGGAAGGCGGCGCAGGGGCTGGCACCTGCAGATCGTAATTGATGCTGGAGTAGCTGTAGGGGATGGGCGGCCAGAGCATCCAGCCGCCCTTGTCCTCGATCAGCTCCCGAATATAGGGGCTCTTGTAATTGGCCTGCAGCGGGAATTCGCCGCCGAAGGTGGTTTCCGGGTAGCGCTTGAGCACCGGGAAGTAGAGTTCGCCGTCGTACTGCACGACTAGAGGTTTGTCGTTGGCGATCAGTTCGGCGCCCAGGGTGACGAAAAACAGTGCGAGAAAGATCCACAGCGACCACCAGCCGCGCTTATGGGCCTTGAACAGTTGGAAACGTCGCTGGTTGATAGGGGAAAGTGTCATCTCAACTCTCCCGGCTTTCGAAGTCGATGCGCGGATCGACCAGGGTGTAGGTAACGTCGCCGATCAATTTCACCACCAGACCCACTAAGGTGAAGATAAACAGGGTGCCGAACACCACCGGGTAGTCGCGGTTGATGGCCGACTCGAAGCTCATCAGGCCCATCCCATCGAGGGAGAAAATCACCTCGATCAGCAGGGAGCCGGTGAAGAAGATGCCGATAAAGGCCGAGGGAAAGCCGGCGATGATGATCAGCATGGCGTTGCGGAACACATGGCCGTAGAGCACCCGGGCATTGCTCAGGCCCTTGGCGCGGGCGGTGATCACATACTGCTTGTTGATCTCGTCGAGGAAGCTGTTCTTGGTCAGCAGCGTCAGGGTGGCGAAGTTGCCTATCACCAGGGCGGTCACGGGCAGGGCCAGGTGCCAGAAGTAATCGAGTAGTTTGCCGCCGAGGCTGAGTTCGTCGAAGTTGTTCGAGGTCAGCCCGCGCAGGGGGAACCAATCCCAGTAACTGCCGCCGGCGAATAACACGATCAGCAGGATGGCGAACAGGAAGGCCGGGATCGCGTAACCGACTATGATCGCCGAACTGGTCCAGACGTCGAAGGCGCTGCCATGCCGGGTGGCCTTGGCGATTCCCAAGGGGATCGACACCAGGTACATGATCAAGGTGCTCCACAGCCCCAGGGAGATGGATACCGGCATCTTCTCGATGATCAGGTCGATCACCTGGGCATCGCGGAAGAAGCTTGCACCGAAGTCGAGCTGGGCATAGCTCTTGAGCATCAGCCAGAAACGTTCCGGGGCTGGCTTGTCGAAGCCGTACATGCGCTCGATTTCCGCCACCAGCTCGGGGTCCAGGCCCTGGGCGCCGCGGTAGTTGGAACCGGCCACCGAGACTTCGGCGCCGCCGCCGGCGATCCGGCTGGTGGCCCCCTCGAAGCCTTCCAGCTTGGCGATCATCTGCTCGACCGGGCCACCGGGGGCGGCCTGGATGATGATGAAGTTGATCAGCAGGATGCCGAACAGGGTGGGAATGATCAGTAAGAGGCGACGGAAGATATACGCCAGCATCTTATTGCTCCGGATTCGTGGAGGCGGCCGCTTGCGGCTGCGCCTCGGTAGCTTGCGGGCGAACCCACCAGGTGCTCAGGCCAATGTCGTACTGCGGGGTGACCTTGGGATGCTCGAAGCGCTTCCAGTAGGCCACGCGCCAGGTCTTGATATGCCAGTTGGGGATCACGTAGTGGCCCCAGAGCAGTACGCGGTCGAGGGCGCGGGTATGGGTGATCAGACTTTGTCGTGAGTGGGCATTGATCAGACCGTCGACCAATTGGTCCACGGCCGGGTCCTTCAAGCCGATAAAGTTGCGGCTGCCGGGGTTGTCGGCGCTGCTGGAGTGCCAGTATTCGCGCTGCTCGTTGCCGGGCGAGTTGGATTGGCCGAAGCCGCCGACGATCAGGTCGAAATCCCGTGAGCGCAGACGATTGATGTACTGGGATACATCGACCCGGCGAATCACCAACTCGATGCCGAGGTCCGCCAGGTTGCGCTTGAACGGCAGCAGCACCCGCTCGAACTCGGTTTGCGCCAGGAGGAATTCGAAGCTGACGGCTTTGCCCTCGGTATCCAGCATCTGGTCGCCTTCGACGCGCCAACCGGCTTCCTGCAGCAGCTGATAGGCGCGGCGCTGCTGCTCGCGGATGATGCCACTGCCGTCGCTGACCGGCGGTTGATACTCATGGGTAAAGACCTGCGGCGCTATCTGTTTGCGCAGGGGCTCCAGCAGCTTCAGTTCGCCGGCAGTGGGCAGGCCGCTTGCGGCCAGTTCGGAATTGTCGAAGTAGCTGCGGGTGCGGGTGTAGGCGCCATTGAACAGCTGCCGGTTGGCCCATTCGAAGTCGAACAGCAGGCCCAGGGCTTCACGCACCCGCGGGTCCTGAAACAATGGGCGGCGGATATTGAAGATAAAGCCCTGCATGCCGGTTGGGTTGTGGTTGTCGATTTCTTCCTTGACCAGTTGGCCGTTGGCAACCGCAGCAATGTCGTAGGCGGTGGCCCAGTTCTTTGCGCTGGTTTCCAGCCAATAGTCGAACTGCCTGGCCTTGAGCGCTTCCAGGGCTACTGTGTTGTCGCGGTAATAGTCGATCTGGCGGATATCGAAGTTGTAGAAACCACGACTGACCGGCAGATCCTTGCCCCACCAGTCCTTGACCCGTTCATAGCGAATCGAGCGCCCGGCTTGCACATCGGCGATCCGGTAGGGGCCGCTGCCCAGGGGTATTTCCAGATTGCTCTTGCTGAAATCGCGGGTGGCCCACCAGTGCTTGGGCAGCACCGGCAACTGACCGATGATCAGCGGCAGTTCGCGGTTGCCGGCACGTTTGAAGATAAAGCGTACCTTGCGCGGCCCTTCGACCTCGACCCGATCGACATCGGCGTAGTAGCCGCGGTAAGTGGGGGCGCCTTTGCTCATCAGGGTTTCGAAGGTGAATTTGACGTCTTCGGCGGTGATCGGCTGGCCGTCGTGGAAACGCGCCTCGGGGCGCAGATAAAAGCGTACCCAGGCGTTGTCCGGAGCCTTCTCGATTTTTGCCGCGACCAGGCCGTACTCGGTAAAGGGTTCATCCAGGCTGTGATGGGTCAGGGTGTCGTAAATCAGGCCGAGGTCGTCGGCGGCTACGCCCTTATTGATAAAGGGGTTGAGGCTGTCGAAGCCACCGAAGCCGGCCTGACGGAAACTGCCGCCTTTGGGCGCGTCCGGGTTTACGTAGGCGAAGTGCTTAAAGTTGGCCGGGTACTTGGGCGGCTCGTCATATAGGGTCTGCGCGTGTTTGGGGGCGGCCTGGGCCAGTCCGGCAAGGCCGAGTAGCAGGATGCCACTGCCCAGGGCTTGCAAGGCGCGCAATGCATAGGTCATTCAGCGTTCTCCAAGGATTTCAGCCACCAGGTGCGCAGGCCCAGGGTATAGGGCGGGGTGGTGACGAAGGCAAATCGGTTGCGGTACGCCAGACGGTGATAATCGATATACCAATTGGGGATGCTGTAGTGCTCCCAGAGCAGCACGCGGTCGAGGGCCCGGGTCGCGGCGACCTGCTGGTCTCGCGTCTGCGCGGACAGCAACTGCTCGATCAGGCCGTCCACCACCGGGTGCTTGACGCCCGCATAGTTCTTGCCGCCCTTGATGTTGGCCTGACTGGAGTGGAAGTACAGCGACTGCTCCAGGCCAGGGCTCAGGGTCTGCGGCATGGTCAATAGGATCATGTCGAAGTCGAATTGATCCAGGCGTTGTTTGTACTGGGCACGATCGACGGTGCGCAGGTTGGCCTGAATGCCGATGCTGGCGAGGTTTTCCGTAAAGGGCTGGAGAATACGCTCAAGGTTCGGGTTGACCAGCAATATCTCGAAACGCAGGGGTTCGCCCTGGCTATTCAGCAGGCGTTGCCCGGATGGCTTCCAGCCCGCCTCGGCCAATAGACCCAGGGCGCGGCGCAAGGTTTCCCGGGGAATGCCGCGGCCATCGGTGTGCGGCACCTCGAAGGGCTCGGTAAATAGTCGCTCCTGCAGCAGCTTGCGATAGGGCGACAGCAGCAGCCATTCGGCGCCTTCCGGCTTGCCGGTGGCGGAGAACTCACTGTTGGGGTAGTAGCTCTTGGCCCGTGTATAGGAGCTGTTGAACAGCGCGCGGTTGGCCCATTCGAAGTCGAACATCAGACCCATGGCTTCGCGCACCTTGCGCTCGGCAAAGACCGCGCGCCTGGTGTTCATAAACAGCGCTTGGGTCTGGGTGGGGATCTTGTGCGGGATTTCCGCCTTGATCACCTCGCCACGGGTCAGGGCGGGGAAGCGATAACCGCTGGCCCAGTTCTTCGCCTGTTGCTCGATATAGAAATCGAATTCGCCGGCCTTGAAGGCTTCGAAGGCCACATGGCTGTCGCGGTAGAACTCCACTTCGACCCGGTCGAAATTGTATTTGCCGCGATTGACCGGCAAGTCCGTGCCCCACCAGTCCTTGACCCGCTCGAAGGTCAGACTGCGCCCGGGGTTTACCTGGGTAATGCGGTAGGGCCCGCTGCCCAGTGGCGTCTCATAGGTGGTGATCTTGAAATCGCGGTCTTTCCAGTAGTGTTGCGGCAACACCGGCAGCTCGCCCAGGCGCAGGATCAGCAGCGGATTGCCGGCGCGCTTGAAGACGAAGCGAATGCGGTGGCGGTTGAGAATATCCACCCGCTGCACTTCCTGCAGATTGGTGCGGTACTGCGGGTGGCCCTCCTTGAGCAACAGCCTGTAGGAGAAGGCCACGTCATAGGCGGTGATGGGCTTGCCATCGTGAAAGCGCGCCTCGGGGCGCAGGTTGAACACCACCCAGCTGCGGTCTTCGCTGTATTCGACAGTCTTGGCGATCAAGCCATAACTGGAGGTGGGCTCGTCGCCCGAGGGATCGTAACCGCCGGTGCCCACCATCAGCGGGGCGTTGAGTTCATTGACGCCGTACTGCAGGAAGTTGGCCGTGCTGACCGGGCTGCTGCCCTTGAAGGTGTAGGGGTTCAGGGTATCGAAGCTGCCCGAGGCCATGATTCGCAGGGTGCCGCCCTTGGGTGCTTCGGGATTGACCCAGGCGAAATGGGTAAAGCTGGCGGAGTACTTGAGCTTGCCGAATTGGGCATAGCCGTGACTTTCGCGAAGAGTCGCCCAGGCCGGCAGGCTGACGACCAGGCAGAGGAACAGCGAGAGGAGGGGACGTATCAAGTGAAATATCCGATCCGTGGCGTCTTATGGGCTGCTAGTCAGGTACAGTAACAGCTTGTATCCGCTGGAAAAAGAGCAGTACAACCAGCGCTTAACTGTTTGACTACACTAGAGCAACCAATTGCGAGGCGAAGATCTTGGGTACACGTAGCCATGGTTTGCATTCATGGATTGAAAGATTCAACCAAGCTGAATTGCCCGCCCTCGCTGCGGTGGTGCAAGATTTGCACCGACTGACCCTAACTGGGAAGTCATCGGTCCAGCAATTGGCCGATGTGCTGCTGCGTGATGCGTCCTTGACCTCCAAGGTGCTGCGCATTGGCAATAGCGCCTACTACAACCCTTCCCAAGAAACGATCCGCACTATTTCCCGCGCCATCGTCTTGATCGGTTTCGACAATGTGCGTCAGATCGGCCTGTCGGTGAGTCTGATCGATGGCCTGTTGGGCCGCGCTTCCCGCAATCAATTGGAGGAGTTGTTGGCGCGCTCCTTTCATGCCGCCGTGCAGGCGCGCAATATCGCCGGCTACGTGCTGGCCAAGCATGAGGAAGAAGTCTTTGTCGCGGCCTTGCTGAATAACATCGGTGAGCTGGCTTTTTGGGGCTGCGCCGATGTTCAGGCCGATGAGTTGTCCAGCGCCCTGGCTCAGCCCGGTGTCGATAGCGACGATGCGGTGATGGAGGTGCTCGGCACCAGCTTTCGTCAGCTGACCCAGGGCTTGGTGAAAAGCTGGAACCTGGGAGGGATTGTCAGTCTGGCCCATAACAGCGCCAACCATAACGATCCGGCCGTGCGCGCGGTCAATCTGGGTGCGCGCATCAGCGAGGCGGCGCTGGATGGCTGGGATTCTGCGGCTATGGAGAAGCTGGTCGGCGAGATGGCGATCCTGATCGGCGTCAGCACCGAGGAGGCCATGCAGCAGGTGCTGGCCAGCGCCGATGAGGCGGTCAAGGTGGCCGCGACCTTCGGCGCCAGCGAACTGGGCAAGTTGATTCCCAACACCGATCCCGAGCTGATTCGCCTGCAGCAGGAACAGCGCAAGGCCCGCCTGTTGCAACCCAATCTGCTGGTGTTGCAGCAAGCCTTGCAGGATCTTGGGCAGATGGCGGTGCAGCGCGGCGATGTCGGCACCATCCTGGATACCTTGCTCAAGGGCCTGCATCAAGGGGCCGGGCTGGAACGGGTGATGCTGGTGGTCTTGGCCGATGGGCAGAGCTGTTTCCGCGCCAAGCGGGTAGTGGGCGAGGGCACGGAAAATGGCTTGAGTGATTTTCTCCTGCCGGTCGAGCAACCGGAGCAGCGGCATATCTTCAGCTATGTGCTGCGCAACAAGGAAACCTTATGGATGGGGGTGCCGGCCAGCTACAACCTCGCCGAGCTGGTGACCCAGCCGATTCGCCAGCGCCTGGGCCAGGGTATGTTCTTTATTGCGCCCTTGCTGGCCGGCAAGCGGGAAATCGGTGTGATCTATGCCGATGGCCGGGTCTCCGGACGGGCATTGAAGCATGAGCAGTTCGTGGCCTTTCAGCGCTTTACCCAGCTGACCGGGCGCTGCCTGGATGCCTTGAGCAAGAAGAGCTGATCAGGGTACGTAGAGCGTCAGCGTCTGCCCTGGCTTGAGGGCTTTGCCGGCTTTGGGGTTCCAGCTTTGCAGGCTCTTCATCGGCACTTTGAAGCGCTTGGCGATCAGGTACAGCGAATCGCCATGGCGCACTTTGTAATAGGTCGTGCTGCTGCGTGCGCCGCTCGCAGTTGGCGCCTTGCCATTCTGCAGCGTCAGCACCTGGCCGACCCGCAAGCTATTGCCCGAGAGCTTGTTCCAGCGGCGCATATCCTTGACCGAAACCCGATGATTTTTCGCGATTTGCCAGAGGTTGTCACCGCTCTTTACCCGATAGGAGCGTGCCGGCTCGCTGTATGGGGTTGAGCGTTGAAACACCGGCTCCCGTGGCTGCACACCAGGTTGGGCGGGAATGCTCAGGGTTTGGCCTACACGCAGGCTATTGCCGGAGAGCTTGTTGATGTCCTTGAGGGTATTGACGGTCAGCTGATAGCGGTTGGCGATGCCATGCAGGCTATCGCCGGCGCGCACCCGGTATTGCTGCCAGTCCACCTGTTCCTGGAGTTTCATCAACGACAGGTTGGCGGTCAACAATTCCGCCTTGTCGGTGGGCACCAGCAGGTGTTGGGGGCCGTCCAGGGTCACGCCTTTCTTGAAGGCGGGGTTGAGCAGGTAGAGCTCCTCTTCATCCAGGTCGGCCATGGCGGCAACCCGCGACAGGTCCATACGCTGTTTGAATACGACTTTCTCGAAATAGGGCTCATTGGCAATAGGGTCAAGGTTGACGCCATAGGCCTGTGGAGCCATCACTACCTGTGCCAGGGCCAGCAGCTTGGGCACATAGTTCTGGGTTTCGCTCGGCAGTGACAGGTTCCAGTAGTCGGTCGGCAAGCCGAGTTTCTGGTTGCGCTCAATCGCCCGGCTGACCCGACCTTCGCCGGCGTTATAGGCGGCGAGGGCGAGCAACCAGTCGCCGTTGAACATTTCCTTCAGGCGCGTCAGGTAGCTGATGGCCGCATCGGTCGAGGCCATCACATCGCGCCGGCCGTCGTACCAGTTGGTTTGCCGCAGATTGAAGTTGCGCCCGGTCGAAGGGATAAATTGCCACAGGCCAACCGCATTGGCCGGGGAGTAGGCCAGCGGGTTGTAGGAACTCTCGATCATCGGCAGCAGGGCCAGCTCCATCGGCATATTGCGCTGTTCCAGGCGCTCGACGATAAAGTGGATATAGGGGCTGCTGCGCTCGCCGGCTTTCTCGATAAAAGAGGGATTGCTGACGAACCACAGGCGCTGCTGTTCGATGCGCGGATTGAGGGTGATGTTGTCTTGCAGTTGGTAACCGTTGCGTACGCGTTCCCAGATGTCCTTGGGCTCTTCGGGGCGCTGCGCCTTGATGCTGTCGGTCAGCCACTCGGGCTCTTGCTCGAGGCCGACGGCCCGGTCGGTATCGCGCCCCTGGTCATTGGCATTCTTATCGCTCAGGCTCTGACAGCCGGCGAGGGTTAGGCAGAACACCACCACAAGCGCTTGGGAGCTTTGTGCCAATGCCTTTAAATGCAAGGACTTGCGTGGTGATAAAGACATTGGAGGTGGTGTTATTCCCGGCGCAAAGATCGGGGGATTCTAGGAAGCAGCAGGGAGTTGGTCAAGTTTTAACCAGTCTTTTGTGTGGTGTTCGTGCTTTTAGAAATTATCTTTCCAGGCCCGCAGGGCGGCGAACACCTGGCTGCTGGAGCGTTGCCGGGGGCCTTCGCGTTCGTCGATTTTCTCTTGCACAGCGGCCTCGGCGCTGCGCAGAAATGGATTGGTGGCACGCTCCAGGGCGAGGCTCGAGGGCAGGCTGATCTGCCCAACTGCACGCCAGGCGCTGACCTGTTCCAGGCGCTGCCTGATCTGGGCGTTATGCGGCTCGACGGTCGCGGCAAAGCGCAGGTTGCTCAGTGTGTACTCATGGGTGCAGAACACCAGGGTCTGTTCCGGCAGGGCGGCCAGGCGGCCCAGGGAGTCGTGCATCTGTTGCGGCGTACCTTCGAACAGGCGGCCGCAGCCGGCGGCAAACAGGGTGTCGCCACAGAACAGCCAATGTTGCTGGGCCTGGTAATAGGCGATATGGCCCAGGGTATGGCCGGGCACTTCGATGACCTTGAAACTGTGGCCGAGCACCTCTACTTGCTCGCCTTCGCTGAGCGCCAGGTCGCGGCCGGGAATCTTTTCCTTGGCGGGACCCAGCACTCGGGCTCCGCTCAGCGCCTTCAGGCGTTCGATGCCGCCGATATGGTCGAAGTGGTGGTGGGTGATCAGGATATCGCTCAGCTGCCAGCCCGCATGGGCCTTGAGCCAGGCTTCGACGGGCGCCGCATCGCCGGGGTCGACTACCGCGCAGCGGCGCTGCTCGGGGTCTTGCAGCAACCATATATAGTTGTCGGAGAATGCGGGCAGGGCGTCGATTTTTATCATGCTGTGGGTCGCTAAGCGGGCGGTAAAGGTGCATCTTAGGTCTCATTGGCGGTGCTGACTACTTAGGCAATCCTTATGTCTGATCACCCTTTTGCCCTGGCCGATAGCGATTGGCTCAGCCTGATAGGCCGGGCGCGCAACTGGTTCAACGGCCCGCTCGGGCAGTTGCTGTTGGAGCAGGAACGGCTGCTGTTGGAGGAAGAGTTGGCGCGCTTCTTCGGCGGTTATCTGGTGCATTACGGGCCATCGGCGCAGCCGATTCCCGATGCCCGGCAAATCCAACGCAGCGTGCGCCTCGGCGCCCCCTTCAGTGGAGTGGAAATCGTCTGCGAGGAGCAATCCTGGCCCCTGACCGAGCATGCGGCCGACGTGGTGCTGTTGCAGCACGGTCTGGACTTCAGCCTGTCGCCCCATGGTCTGCTGCGCGAAGCGGCGCGCAGCGTAAGGCCGGGCGGCCACCTGCTGATAGTTGGGGTCAACCCGATGAGCGCCTGGGGCCTGCGTCACTTCGTTACCCGCGATGCCTTGCGGCAGGCGCGATGCATTGCGCCCAGCCGGGTCAGCGACTGGCTGCACCTGCTGGGCTTCGCGCTGGAGAAACGCCGCTTCGGGTGCTATCGTCCGCCGCTTTCTGCGAGCGCCTGGCAGAGCCGCTTGGCGGGGCTGGAAGCTTTGGGCGCGGCCTGGCAGCTGCCGGGCGGCGGCTTCTATGTCCTGGTGGCGCGCAAGTTGGTGGTGGGCTTGCGTCCCTTGCGCCAGCCCAGCCGTCAGCCCATGGGCAAGCTGGTGCCGATGCCGGTGGCCAAGGTCAGCCGGCGCGAGACGCCGCGCAAGTAGAATCGACCGAATTAATTGAGTGAGAGATGGCAGCTACATGAGTGGACAGCATGAGTGAACAGGTCGAGATCTACACCGATGGTGCCTGCAAGGGCAATCCCGGCGTTGGTGGCTGGGGCGCGCTGCTGATTTTCAAGGGTGTGGAAAAAGAGCTGTGGGGCGGCGAGGCCGAGACCACCAATAACCGCATGGAGCTGACCGCCGCCATTCGCGCCCTGGCCGAGCTGAAGCGTGAGTGCGATGTGCGTCTGGTCACCGACTCCCAGTACGTCATGCAGGGGATTCAGGACTGGATGCCTAACTGGAAGAAACGCGGCTGGAAAACCGCCGCCAAGCAACCGGTGAAGAATGCCGACCTGTGGCAGCAGCTGGATGAGCAGGTCAACCGGCACAAGGTCACCTGGCAATGGGTGCGCGGCCATACCGGTCATCCGGGTAACGAGCGGGCCGACCAACTGGCCAATCGCGGTGTAGACGATGTGAGGAGTTTGAAGCGTGCGTAGTGTAGTTCTCGATACCGAAACCACCGGCATGCCGGTGGGCGATGGCCACCGGATCATTGAAATCGGCTGCGTCGAACTGATCGGCCGGCGTTTGACCGGGCGGCACTTCCACGTCTACCTGCAGCCGGATCGCGAGATCGATGAAGGCGCCATCGCGGTCCACGGCATCACCAACGAATTCGTCCAGGACAAGCCGCGCTTCAAGGAAATCGCCGAGGAGTTCTTCGAGTTCATCAAGGGCGCGCAGCTGATCATCCACAACGCGGCGTTCGACCTTGGCTTTATCAACAACGAGTTCGCCCTGATCAAGCAGCAGGACCGCGCCGACATCAGCGAGCACTGCTCGATCCTCGACACCCTGCTGATGGCCCGCGAGCGCCATCCTGGGCAGCGCAACAACCTCGATGCCTTGTGCAAGCGCTATGGCGTCGACAACTCCGGGCGTGACCTGCACGGCGCACTGCTCGACGCCGAGATCCTCGCCGACGTCTACCTGACCATGACCGGTGGGCAGACCAATCTGTCCCTGGCCGGCGACGGCTCCGAAGGCGACAGCAACGGGCGCCAGCAACCCAGCGCTATTCGCCGCCTGCCCGCCGAACGTCAACGCACCCGGGTGATCCAGGCAACTAGTGAAGAGTTGGCCGCCCACCAGGCGCGCCTGGCCATCATCGAGAAATCCGCCGGCGCACCGCCGCTCTGGGTGCAGCTGGAACAGCCCAAAGCCGAGGCCTGAGAGCCTAGGGTCTGTTGCCGTTTCATCGCGAGCCGCGTTGCCGCGCAAAATCTCGCCAGGCTAGGCGTGGGACGCAGGGAATGGTGTTCCCTTGCCAAGTCCCACAACACCGCATGGCGAGATTCTGCGCGCAACCCGAAGGGCCGGGCCTGTTTTAGCGCGATGCGGCGTTTCTCGACACTCATTTGGAACAACCAAACTTCGCGTCTCGTGCCTTGCCTCGCGCTAAAACAGGCTCCGGCGCGGTCGTGCTGAAACGGTAACAGACCCTAACGAGTTATCCCCTCGCGACCTTTTCGTACAGCGTCACGCAGTGGGGGTTCCGCCTGACGAGGCGAGCCTCTACCCTGGGGTGATAGGCAGGCTCGGACCTGTCACATTCAGGGACGCCACAATGTATAAAGACCTCAAATTCCCCGTCCTGATCGTGCACCGTGACATCAAGGCCGATACCGTGGCCGGTGATCGGGTGCGCGCCATCGCCCATGAACTGGAGCAGGACGGCTTCAGCATTCTCTCCACCGCCAGCTCCGCCGAGGGGCGCATAGTCGCCTCCACCCACCACGGCCTGGCCTGCATCCTGGTCGCCGCCGAGGGGGCCGGGGAGAACAAGCACCTGCTGCAGGACATGGTCGAGCTGATCCGCATCGCCCGCCGGCGCGCGCCGCAGCTGCCGATCTTCGCCCTGGGCGAGCAGGTGACCATCGAGAATGCACCGGCCGAAGCCATGGCCGACCTCAACCAGCTGCGCGGCATCCTCTATCTGTTCGAGGATACTGTGCCTTTCCTCGCCCGCCAGGTCGCCCGCGCTGCGCGCAATTACCTGGATTGCCTGCTGCCGCCGTTCTTCAAGGCCCTGGTGCAGCACACCGCGCAATCCAACTACTCCTGGCATACGCCGGGTCACGGCGGCGGCGTGGCCTATCGCAAGAGCCCGGTGGGGCAGGCGTTCCACCAGTTTTTCGGTGAGAACACCCTGCGTTCCGACCTGTCCGTGTCGGTGCCGGAACTGGGCTCGCTGCTCGATCATACCGGCCCCCTGGCCGAGGCCGAGGCCCGCGCCGCGCGCAACTTCGGTGCGGACCACACCTACTTCGTGATCAACGGCACCTCGACGGCGAACAAGATCGTCTGGCACTCCATGGTCGGCCGTGATGATCTGGTGCTGGTCGACCGCAACTGCCACAAGTCGATCCTGCATTCGATCATCATGACCGGGGCCATACCGCTGTACCTGTGCCCGGAGCGTAACGAACTGGGCATTATCGGGCCTATTCC
>NZ_JAUYNP010000234.1 GCF_030696055.1 Pseudomonas sp.
GGCGATCCGCGAAACGAAAACATCGCCAGCAAGCGGGCGCCTACAAGTGACACGCATTGCTGGGCCGTAGGGGGGGTGCAACCCGCCGCTCTCCGGTGGCGGGTTGCACCCGCCCTACGATCTGCCCGTTCAATTTGCTGACATGTCTGAAGCGTTACGAGCGAAGGCCAGGCCAGGCGGCGAAGCCGGAAAAAAGCGGAGTTGGCTGGTGCCAATGAGCATTTTTTACGGCTACGCCAACGCAGCATGGGCGAGCGCAGTAGCTATCAGAGCGGGAAAATCTTGCCGGGGTTCATGATCCCGTTCGGATCGAATACCGCCTTGATCGCCTTCATATAGCCGATCTCGGCTTCCGAGCGGCTGTAGCTCAGGTAGTCGCGCTTGGTCATGCCCACGCCGTGTTCGGCGGAGATAGAGCCGTTGTACTTCTGCACCGTCTCGAACACCCACTTGTTGACCGTGGCGCACTTGGCGAAGAACTCGTCCTTGGACAGGTTTTCCGGCTTGAGGATATTCAGGTGCAGGTTACCATCGCCGATATGGCCGAACCAGACGATCTCGAAGTCCGGGTAGTGTTCGCCGACTATCGCATCGATATCGTGCAGGAAGGCCGGCACTTTCGAGACCACCACCGAGATATCGTTCTTGTACGGCGTCCAGTGGCTGATGGTCTCGGAGATATATTCGCGCAGCTTCCACAGGTTCTGCAGCTGCTGCTCGCTCTGGCTCATCACGCCATCCAGCACCCAGCCCTGCTCCACGCAATGCTCGAAAGTGGCCAGGGCCGCTTCGGCGACTTCCTCGGTGGTGGCTTCGAACTCCAGCAGGGCATAGAAGGGGCAGTCGGTGTCGAAGGCCGTCGGCACGTCGCCGCGGGCCATGATCTTGGCCAGGGCCTTGTCCGAGAAGAACTCGAAGGCGGTCAGGTCCAGCTTGTTCTGGAAGGCGTGCAGCACCGGCATGATCGAGTCGAAGTCCGGGGTGCCGAGGACCATGGCGGTGAGGTTCTTCGGCGCGCGGTCCAGGCGCATGGTGGCTTCGACCACGAAGCCCAGGGTGCCTTCGGCGCCGATAAACAGCTGGCGCATGTCGTAGCCGGTGGCGTTCTTGATCAGGTCCTTGTTCAGCTCCAGCAGCTCGCCGGTGCCGGTGACGACCTTCAGCCCGGCCACCCAGTTGCGGGTCATACCGTAGCGGATCACCTTGATGCCGCCGGCATTGGTGCCGATATTGCCGCCGATCTGGCTGGAGCCGGCGGAAGCGAAGTCCACCGGGTAGTACAGGCCCTTGTCCTCGGCGAACATCTGCAGCTGCTTGGTGATCACGCCGGGCTGACACACGGCGGTGCGGTCGACTTCGTTGAAGTCGAGAATCTGGTTCATATAGTCGAAGGCCACCACCACTTCGCCATTAGCCGCCACCGCGCCGGCGGAGAGGCCGGTACGACCGCCGGACGGCACCAGCGCGACCTGGTGCTGATTGGCCCAACGCACGATGGCCTGCACCTGCTCGATGCTCTTGGGGAAGGCAATCGCCAGCGGCGCCGGGGCGAAATGCTTGGTCCAGTCCTTGCCGTAGGTGTTGAGGGAATCGGCATCGGTGAGCAGCTTGCCGGGCTCAACCAGGGTCTTCAGCTCTTCGATCAGCGCAGGGTTGGTCATCTACGGAACTCTCATACGATTCATGGTCACCCTGAGCACGCTTCATCTGCCAGGGTAGGTGCTTCGCGGGGCTCGTATGCTAGCATACGCACCCCGTGAATCGTGCCCTCCAGCAGGGCATTGAAAGCGTAGCGAGCGAAGGCTAGACAAGGCGAAAGCAGCCGAAAAAGCGCAGTTTACTGAGTGTAAATGAGCATTTTGAGGCTGCTTTCAACGCCGTATAGCCGAGCGCAGCAGCTTTCAATTGCCTGATGGCCGATCTGCGGGCTGCGGCCGGCTACGCCCGGCCTCCTCCCTGACACCATTTGTGGGACAACAGGTACTCCGATGAGCAAGACCTCTCTCGACAAGAGCAAGATCAAGTTCCTTCTTCTTGAAGGCGTCCACCAGAATGCCGTGGACACCCTGAAGGCCGCCGGTTACACCAACATCGAGTACCTCAAGGGCGCACTCTCCGACGACGAGCTGAAAGAAAAGATCGCCGACGCGCACTTTATCGGCATCCGCTCGCGCACCCAGCTGACCGCCGAGGCCTTCGACTGCGCCAAGAAGCTGGTGGCCGTCGGTTGCTTCTGCATCGGCACCAACCAGGTCGATCTCGACGCCGCCCGCGAGCGCGGCATCGCGGTGTTCAACGCACCCTACTCGAACACCCGCTCGGTGGCCGAACTGGTACTGGCCCAGGCCATCCTGCTGCTGCGCGGCATCCCGGAAAAGAACGCCTCCTGCCACCGCGGCGGCTGGATCAAATCGGCGGCCAACTCCTTCGAAATCCGGGGTAAGAAGCTGGGTATAGTCGGTTACGGCTCGATCGGCACCCAGCTCTCGGTACTCGCCGAAGCCATGGGCATGCAGGTGTTCTTCTACGACACAGTGACCAAGCTGCCCCTGGGTAACGCCACCCAGATCGGCAAGCTGCACGACCTGCTGGGCATGTGCGACATAGTGTCGTTGCACGTGCCGGAGCTGCCGTCCACCCAGTGGATGATCGGCGAGAAGGAAATCCGCGCCATGAAGAAGGGCGGCATCCTGATCAACGCCGCCCGCGGCACAGTGGTCGAGCTGGAGCACCTGGCGGCCGCGATCAAGGACGAGCACCTGATCGGTGCCGCCATCGACGTGTTCCCGGTCGAGCCGAAGTCCAACGACGAAGAGTTCGAAAGCCCGCTGCGTGGCCTGGATCGGGTGATCCTGACCCCGCATATCGGTGGTTCGACCGCCGAAGCCCAAGCCAATATCGGCCTGGAAGTGGCCGAGAAGCTGGTCAAGTACAGCGACAACGGCACCTCCGTGTCCTCGGTCAACTTCCCCGAAGTGGCCCTGCCGGCGCACCCGGGCAAGCATCGCCTGCTGCACATCCACGAGAACGTGCCGGGCGTGATGAGCGAGATCAACCACGTGTTCGCGGAGAACGGCATCAATATCTCCGGCCAGTTCCTGCAGACCAACGACAAGGTTGGCTACGTGGTGATAGACGTCGACGCCGACTACTCCGACCTGGCGCTGGAAAAGCTGCAACACGTGCGCGGTACCATCCGCAGCCGCGTGCTGTTCTAAGAACCTGTTCACGATCTGCTGCGCGTCGGCCCTGCTGCGTTAAAAACAGGCTCGGAATGCTCATGTACAAAAGTACACTCCGCTTCCTCGCCGTTTTGACCAGCCGAAGGCTGTAACTAACGTAGCGCCTTGCACGACTCTAGCTCGCAAGATCGAAAACCAGGCTCTAAGCATCACGACAACGAAAAAGGGAAGCTTCGGCTTCCCTTTTTCGTGCCCGGATATCGGGCGCAACCCTAGGTTGGGCGGCGCCGGTCGTTTATCCACAGACGACGCGAATCTCCCGCGCCGCGTAACCCAACAGCATGGGTATCGCTGCGCTCAACCCATCCTACGCAAGCGACTGCTCTTCCAGTTTGCGCAAGGCGGCCTCGGCGGTAGGCAGCTCTTCCTCACTGAACACCTGCACCCCGGCACGGCGCAAGGCCGCGGCGGTCACGCCTTCGCCGGCCACCTTTGTTCCGCTAAAGCTGCCGTCGTAGTTTTCCCGATTGCCGCACGACGGGCTGCGCGCCTTAAGCAGCGCCAAACGAATCCCATGCTGACGCACCAGGGCCAGGGCCTGTTCGGCGCCCTCGACAAAGGCGGCGGTGACATCCTCGCCGTCCATGGTCAGCACCGCCAGCTGCCCATCGAGCACCCGGGCACCCTGGCCGCCGGCGATTTCCGCCGGCGCGCGCGGGGTCGGCAAGCCGCCGGCTACTTCCGGGCACAGCGCCACCACCCGGCCTTCCGCCTGCCAGCGTTGCAGCAGGTCGAACGGGCCGTGGGCGCCGCCGTCGTAACGCACGGGCTGGCCCAACAGGCAGCGACTCACCAAGATTTTCTGCATAAAGCCTCCCGGGCCATGGATTAGCGTTTTGTAAATGTCCATCAAACCGGCGTGACCCGCCATAACGTTGCGACGTTGGGCATCGCTGCGCTCAGCGCCAACCTACGGTGCGTAGCCCGGATGAAATCCGGAAGCGGTTTGGCCGGCGCTGGACTTCCCCGGATTTCATCCGGGCTACCAAATGCCGTCGCCCCGGCGGCGAAACCAGCCGGTCAGCGACAAGCGCTCGCGGGTCGCCGGCAATACCTCGTGGGGCATATCCGCCGAGAGGAACAGCAGCAGACTACCGGCTTGCGGCAGCACATCGCGGCGGCTGCCATCGGCAAGATACAGGCGCAGCGCGCCGCCCTGCTCGACCTGCCAATCCGGGTTGAGATAGAGCACCGCAGACACCGCGCGACGGTCGTCGTCGCGAAAGCGGTCCACATGCTTCTGGTAGAAAGCCCCCGGCGGATACAGGGCGAAGTGGCTTTCGTAGTCTTCCAGGCCCAGGTACAGGCCCTGGTTCAACGCCTGACGTAACTCGTCCATCAACTCCAGATAGCGGTCGCTGGCCGACGCCTGACCGGACTCCAGCCACTGGATATGATCGCCGCGCACGCCCTCGCGGATCTGCTGCTGCGCGCCGCGGCCGACGCCGGCAGGCGCCAAAGCCCCCCGAGCGGCCCGTTTACGGCACTCTTCGGCCAGTTCGAGGGTCAGAAGCTGTGGAGCGAACAGAGGCTGCAATGCCCAACCGTGCTCGGCCAGCTTATCGACTATGGGCGCCAAATAGGCGCTAGGGGGATAGGTAGTCATAATGGCGATTCTAGGGGCTGTAGAAAAAGTCGTCGAGCGAAGGTCAGGCAAGGCAAAAACAGGCGAAGAAGCGGAGTGTACGAGCTGTACATGAGCATCTGAGCCTGTTTTTAACGCAGCATCACCGATGCGTAGGCACTTTTTATACAGAACCTAACAGTCTGCCGACTGCGCCTCGACAAGCTCCCATTGGCCACCGAAAATAGCCGCCCGCCAGACCGGAGTCTTTATGCGCGCCCTTGCCCTAGTTTTTGCCCTGCTGCTCAGCCTGCCCGCACTGGCCGACGATTACCTGCAGCTGTACCAGGCCGCCGGCTGGCCGCAGCAGCGCATGCATTTCAGCGACGCCCTGCAGGCCGCCCAGGAGCGTTACCGCAGCAGCCTGCCCCCGGCGGTGTACCAGGCCCTGGTGGACAACAGCAACCAGCGCTTCGCCCCCCGGGCGATGGACCGGCGTGCGCAGCAAAGCCTGCGCGAGAGCCTGGCCGAGCCTAGGCCCGCCCTGCAATTCTTCCAGTCGGCGCTGGGGCGCAAGATTATCGAGGCCGAACTGCTGGCCACCCGCAGCGATCAGCTGGCGCGCTACGCCGATGGCCTGCCGCAAGGCGAAGCCAGCGCCACCCGGCGCCTGCTGATCCGCCACCTGGCCCAGGCGCTGCCGGCCAAGGAAGCCGGCGCCGAGGTCAGCCTGGCGCTGGCCGGGGTGGCCGCCGATAGTCTGAGCCAGATGCTCCCCGGTCTGCTCGGTGGCGACAGCGCCCAGGCGCTGCTCAACGGCCAGCGCCAACGCCTGATGGAACAGATTGGCGCGGATCTGGACAACACCCTGCTGCATGTCTACCGCCAGCTCAGCGACCCGGAGTTGGAGGAGTTCGTCAGCTTCGCCCAGTCCGACGCCGGCAAGGCCTATTACCAGGCGGCGCTGGCGGCCATCCGCAGCGGCCTGGCAGTGGGCCAGAGCACCGCCAACCTGGCGCCGGCGCCCCAGGGTATCTGATCAGTGTGTAGGTTGGGCTGAGAAGCAACGCGACGAAACCCAACAGCGGTGCGGTGGGTGACTCGTCAAGCGCAGTGCTGCGCACTCCCCGTTGGGCTTCGCTACGCTCAGCGCCAACCTACGCCAGGCGCTGGCTAAGAAAATCGAAATAGCGCTGGCGCAAGGCCGGTGCTTCATTGGCCAGATGATGACGCGCCTCGCCCAGGCGCAAAATCTGCGGCGCGGCGAACTTGTCCTGCAGCACCTCGAGGTTGTACTGCCAGGCCACCGTCATATCCGCCTCGCCCTGGATGATCAGCGGGCTGCGGCTGCTGCGCGGCGCCGCCTCGATACGCGGCACCCAGCGACTCAAGGCGCCGACCCAGGCGGTGGGCAGACTGCGCGGCTGCAAGGGGTCGCGGTGCTCGACGAAGTCGATAAAGTCCAAATCGTTGGAGTTGACGCTAAAACGCCGGGGAATCTCGCTGACAAAGTTGCGCATGACCTTGTAGCTGAGCTGCGACCAGGTCCAGGCGCGCGGCCGCACCAGCGGCGCGAGCAGAATGCTCTCGCCGATTTCAGGGCCCGGCGCGCCGGTCAGCAGGTAGTCGATCAGGATCGCCCCGCCGGTGCTCTGCCCGCACAGGTGCCAGGGCTGCGGCAGCTCCAGCGCGGCGGCCTCGGCCAACACGCCCTGCAGCACCGCCTGATACTCGGCAAAATCGCCGATGCTGGCCCGTGGGCCGCTGGACAGGCCATGCCCCGGCAGATCGAAGGTCAACACCGCGAAGCCCATGCCCAGGGCCCACTCGATCACATGGCGGTACAGGCCGCTGTGGTCGTAATAACCGTGCAGCAGCACCAGGGTCGCCCGCGGCTTCTGCGGCCACCAGGCCTGCAGGGCGATCTGGTAGCCGGCGATCTGCCGCACGCCCAGCAGGCTGTGCGCCGCGTCGTTGGCGGCAAAGCCGTAAAAGCGCCGATAGGCCTGTTCCGCCGCCGACAGCGGCATGGCTGCGGCCAAGGGTCGCAGCATGGCGATCAGGTTTTCCGGCTGAAAAGGCTCTGACATGGGGTTTGCGACTCGTTATCCAGTGATGCGCCAGGCAGTTGCGGCGCGGCGTACAGGCTGCGGATATTCAGCTGTGGCGCCAGTCGTGGCAAGCTGCGCGCCTGTTTGCCGAAGACCGACCATGCCTAAACCCACCCGCAAGACCCTGCTCACCGCCCTGCTGCTGGTGCTATGGGGCGCCGCCCTGCTCGCCGCCTACCGCTGGTACGAGGCGCGCTATCTACGCAGCTTCAGCGAGCAGACCGCGCTGTTCTACGGCGAGCAGCTGCGCCTGCCCGCCGAGCTGGCCGGCCCCGGGCCGATCCGCCTGGTGCACTTCTGGGACCCGACCTGCCCCTGCAATGTCGGCAACCAGCAGCACCTGGCCGAGCTGATCGAGCATTACCGCCCGCTGGGCGTGGCCTTCTATGGGGTGCAGAAGGCCGCCAGCCAGGGCCAGCTGCCAGACAGCCTGAGCGCCCTGCAAGCCTTGCCCGCACTCAGCGGCAGCGAGCTGATCCCCGCCAGCCCGGCGGTGGCGATCTGGGACACAAACGGCCGGCTGGCCTACTTCGGCCCCTACAGCGCCGGCGCCACCTGCACCTCGAGCAACAGCTTTATCGAGCCGATACTCGAAGCCCTGAGCGCCGGCCGCCCGGTGACTGCCAGCAATAACCTGGCCCTGGGCTGCTTTTGCCAGTGGGCGCCGACAGCCGCGCCCTCGGTCGGTGAGCCGACTGCAGGCGCGGCGGACCATAACGCCGACCTCCTCCCTACCAGGCTAACTCAGTCGACCGCTGCGGCCTGGTCAACCGACTGGCGGCGGTAATGCTGCGGGGTCGCGCCCTGCCAGCGCTTGAAGGCGCGGTAGAACGGCGACAGCTCGGCAAAGCCGCAGGCCCGCGCCACCTCGCGAATCGCCAGGCCACCGGCCAGCAGCGTCTGCGCGCGCAGGCGGCGCACCTCGTCGTGCAGGCGGCGAAAGCTCTGGCCCTGCTCCGCCAGGGCGCGCTGCAGGGCGGCCGGGCTGTAATCCAGGGCGCGGGCGCAACTCTGCAGATCGCACAGGCGCACGCCCAGGTTGACCTCCAGCCAGTAGCGCACGCGGTTGAGCAACTGGTTTTCCTCCAACTCGGCCAGTTCCAGTTCGGCCTGCGCCCACAGCACGGCGAACAGCCGCGGATTGGCGCTGCGTGACGGCCGGGCGAGCCAGGCGCGGGGGAAGACCAGCGCATCGTGCGGCTGGGCGAAACGCGGCAGCAGGCCGAACAGGCGGCGGTGTTCGCTCAGCCGGCGCGGCGCGGGATGGCGCAAATCCAGGCCGCTCAGCGGGAAACCGCCGTCGCTGACGCTGGCCAGCATCTTCAGCAGGAGCAAGGCCAGGCATTCCATTTGCTGGCGCAGCGAGCCGACGCCGCGGTAATTGAGGTCGAAGATCAGCCGCGCACTGGCCTCATCCAACTCCAGACGCGCGGCGAAACCGCCGGAGAGGATGTGCTGGAAACGCACGAAACTCTCCAGCGCCTGGCCCAGGTCGCGGCTGGCCAGCAGCAGGTAGCCGACCACATCCAGCGGCCGCGGCTGCATCCGCTCGCCAAGGTGCAGGCCGATATCGCCATCGCCACTGATGCCCGGCAGCGCCTGCCAGAAACGCGGCGCGCTGTCGTGATCCTCCCGCGCATTGAGCAGCGGCGGGCTCAGGGGCAGGCCCTGGTAGGCCTGGCGGTAGGTATCGGTGGGGTCCAGGCCGAGCGCGGCCAAGGCCTCGTAGAGCAGGCGGCGCAGGGTCGCGGAATGGGTCAGCACGCTGGCGCTGCCGTTGTGCGGGTCGTGGTCCATCGGGCCTCCAGAAATTGACCAAAGACTTTCACTGCCATGGCATTTGGTCAATGCGCAATCCTAGTCAGCGCTGACAATGGGCCGGCAGCTACAACCTATAACAAGGAAACCCGATGAAACGCAGCCTCACCGCCCTCGCCCTGATCATTGCCGCCACAGCCGCCGGCGCTTACTGGTACCTGGGCAGCAAGCAACCGCAGCGCAGCGGCGAGCTGCACCTGAACGCGCTGCAGGCGCCGGTCAGCGTGGCCTATGACGAGCGCGGCGTGCCGCATATCCAGGCCGAGCACGAGGCGGACCTGTACCGCGCCCTCGGCTACGTGCATGCCCAGGACCGCCTGTTCCAGATGGAAATGTTGCGGCGCCTGGCCCGCGGCGAGCTGGCCGAGGTGCTCGGCAGCAAGCTGGTGGCCACCGACCGGCTGTTCCGCACCCTGGGCATCCGCGAGCACGCCGACCGCTATGCCCAGCAGATGGACATGAACAGCCCGTCGAGCCAGGCGCTGCTGGCCTACCTGGATGGCATCAACCAGTACCAGGCCAGTCGTCCGGCGCCGCTGGAGTTCGACCTGCTGGGCATCGACAAACGCCCCTTTACCCCGGCCGACACCCTGAGCGTGGCCGGCTATATGGCCTACAGCTTCGCCGCGGCCTTGCGCACCGAACCGCTGCTGACCCATGTGCGCGACCAACTGGGCGCCGACTACCTCAGGGTCTTCGACCTCGACTGGCACCCCCGGGGCGTGCTCGGCCAGCCCCTGGCCGCCGGCGACTGGCAGGACCTCAATGCCATCGCCCAATTGAGCCACGCCGCCCTGCTGGATGCCGGCCTGCCGCAGTTCGAGGGCAGCAACGCCTGGGCGCTAGCCGGCAGCCGTACCGCCAGTGGCAAGCCGCTGCTGGCCGGCGACCCGCATATCCGCTTCGCCGTGCCGGCGGTGTGGTACGAGGCGCAGCTGAGCTATCCCGGTTTCGAGCTGTACGGTCATCACCAGGCGCTGAATCCGGTGGCCTCGCTCGGGCATAACCGCGACTTCGCCTGGAGCCTGACCATGTTCCAGAACGACGATCTCGACCTGATCGCCGAAAAAACCAACCCGGATAACCCCAACCAGGTCTGGTATCGCGGCCAGTGGGTCGAGCTGCAGAGCCGCGAGGAACTGATCACCGTCAAGGATGCCGAGCCGGTGCGCCTGAGCCTGCGCCGCTCGCCCCACGGCCCCATCATCAACGACGCCCTCGGCGACAGCGTCGGCAGCACGCCTATCGCCCTGTGGTGGGCCTTTCTGGAAACCGCCAACCCGATACTCGACGGCTTCTACCAGCTCAACCGCGCCACCAGCCTGGACAAGGCCCGCGCCGCCGTCGAGCGGATCGAGGCGCCCGGGCTGAATATCGTCTGGGCCAATGCCAGCGGCGATATCGGCTGGTGGGCGGCGGCCAAACTGCCGCGGCGCCCGGCCGGGGTCAACCCGAACTTTATCCTCGACGGCGCCAGCGGCGAGGCGGAGAAGGACGGCTTCTACCCCTTCAGCGCCAACCCCCAAGAGGAGAACCCGGCGCGCGGCTATATAGTCTCGGCCAACTACCAACCGCTGGCGCCCAGCGGCATCGAGATTCCCGGCTACTACAACCTGGTCGATCGCGGCCAGCGCCTGAATCAGCGCCTTGCCGACAGCTCGGTGAAATGGGACCTGCACAATAGCCAGGCGCTGCAACTCGACCCCGGCAACGGCTACCCGCAACGCCTGCTCGCGCCCATTGCCGCCGACCTGCGCGCCGCCGCCGGCGATGACCAGGAACGCGCGCTAGCCGAGCAGCTGCTGGCCTGGAACGGCGACCATCAACTCGACTCCACCGCCGCCAGCCTGTTCAACCAGCTGGTCTATCAGCTCAGCGCCGAGGCCATGCTCGACGAACTGGGCCAGAACTTCTTCGACAACCTGCTGTACACCCGCGTGCTGGATAGCGCCCTGCCGCGCCTGGCGGCCGATGCCCGCTCGCCCTGGTGGGACAAACGCGGCAGCGCCGCCGTGGAAAGCCGCAGCGACACAGTAAAAGCCGCCTGGCAGGCCAGCCTCACCCACCTCGAAAGCACCCTGGGCGACGACCCCGCGACTTGGGCCTGGGGCGACGCCCATACCCTCACTCACGGCCACCCGCTGGGCCAGCAGCAGCCACTGGACAAGCTATTCAACGTCGGCCCCTTCGCCGCCCCGGGCGGCCACGAAACCCCGAACAACCAGTCGCACCGGGTCGGCCCGGCGCCCTGGCCGGTGGTCTACGGCCCCTCGACCCGCCGCCTGATCGACCTGGCCGACGCCGACACGGCCCTGGGCATCAACCCGGTCGGCCAGAGCGGCGTGCTGTTCGATCAGCATTACCAGGACCAGGCCCAGTCCTATATCGACGGCGAGTATCAACCCATGCACCTGAGTGAAGCGGACGTGGTGGCCAACACCCGCAGCCGCCTGATACTGCTGCCCAGCGCAGACTAAGCCCACTCAGGGAACGCCACGCGGCGCGATAAACAGGGCGGTTTATCCACGCGGTTTAAGACTCAATCGACTGGCCCCGTTAAGCCGAACGACCAGCGCCGTGTTTAGCCGCCGCGGCACCTCGCGTTAGCCATTGGCCGCATTACAGACCGTTCCCAAGCCCGGCTTCGCGCCGGGCCTATGGACGATCCAAGGGACTCAATACGGCAAAACCACCACGATTCAGCACATGGGTATAAATCATCGTGGTCTTCACATCCGAGTGCCCGAGCAACTCCTGCACCGTGCGAATATCCTGGCCGCTTTCCAGCAGATGAGTCGCAAAGGAATGGCGCAGCGTGTGAGGGGTGGCATGCTTGATCAGCCCTGCGCGCCGGACCGCCTCGCGCACCGCACGCTGAATGGTTTTCTCATGCAAATGATGACGAAAGATCCCCTTGGAGCGCGGATCTACTGAGCGATTGACCGACGGGAACACAAACTGCCAACCCCACTCCGCCGCCGCATGGGGATACTTACGCGCCAGCGCAAAGGGCAAATTGGCCCGGCCGAAGCCCTCGGCCAAATCCTGCTGATGCAATAACTCCGCCTTACGCAAATGCTGTTGCAAGGGCAACAGCAGGCGCTGCGGCAACATGGTGACCCGATCCTTCTGGCCCTTGCCATCACGCACCAGCACCTCGCCCCGGGCAAAATCCACATCCTTGACGCGCAACCGCAGCGCCTCCAGCAAACGCAAGCCAGAGCCATAGAGCAGACTGGCCACTATCCAGCGCACCCCATCCAATTGCCCGAGCACCGCGCCCACTTCCTCGCGCGTCAACACAACCGGCAAATGCTTGGGCTTCTTGGCCCGCACTATGCCCTCCAACCAGGGCAACTCCAGCTTAAGCACCTCTTTATAAAGAAAGAGCAGCGCCGCCAACGCTTGATTCTGCGTAGACGCCGACACATTGCGCGCCACCGCCAGATGGGTCAGAAAAGCCTCGATTTCTGCCGCGCCCATCTCTGTCGGATGCCGATAACGGTGAAAGCGGATAAAGCGCTTCGCCCATTCGGCATAGACAGTCTCGGTGCGGATGGAATAGTTTCTAACTCGAATTTGCTGGCGCAGTTGCTCCAGCAGCTTGGGCTTGCCGTCATCCATGTCGCGTTTCTCCCTGAATACAGTCGCGTTTGCCGCGATCACCTTCAAGCTAGACAAGGACTCAGCCGACGACAAGGAAGCTTATGCGACACGTACCGCGCTCGACCGCGACTGACGTGTCGCCTAATTAATAGTTGAACATAACCGCTTCGCGGTGGAGTGCGGGACTTACCAAGTACGAGGCATACGGACATGCCAGACAGAACGATACAGCGACTATTTTTATCGTGCCGATCGGCACTGGATGCATCGGCGCAACCGCTGAAAAATCGACAGGCAATTGCCGCCATCACCCAGTGCCGAACGCCGGATATGGGTGTGACTTACTACGGCTGCCCGGAAGGCCACGGGCAATGGGAACACAGCCATTCCTGTCGTCATCGCAGCTGCTGTTTGTGCGCAGACAAGCGGCGCCTGGAATGGATTGAAGCGCAGAAGCAACGCCTCCTTGACGTCCCACACTTTCATGTCATTTTTACGCTGCCACATGAATACCTGCCGCTGTGGCGTTACAACGAGGCCCTGTTTGCTCGATTGTTGTTCAAGGCCAGCCAGGAGTCGTTGCAGGAACTCTTGGCGGATAAGAAGTACGGCGAGATCCACCCTGGCATTCTGATGACCCTGCACACCTGGGGGCGTCGGCTGAATTTGCATCCACACACGCATTGTCTGGTGACAGCAGGCGGCATCCAGTCATCAGGCGTGTGGCGGGATCTGGGAGAGTATCTGTTACCGAGTGCCGTGCTGCGACGTTACTACCGCGGCAAGGTGCAAGCCCTGCTCCGGGAGGCGGCGCTTGATCAGTGTCTGACGCTGCCACCAGACATGAGCGAGCAAACATTCTGGCAGCAGCACCGCAGCCTGTACCGGAAGGAGTGGAGTGTTCGCATTGAGGAACGCTACAGCCATGGCAAAGGTGTGATGCTGTATCTGGCACGTTACTGCAAAGGGGGTCCGCTTCACCCGGAGCAGATTCGGGGCTGGGACAGCAAGCGGCTGGAGGTGAGTTATCTGGATCATCGAGACAAACGGATCAAGTACCAGCAGTTGACGCCCTGGCAGCTGATCCAGCGCTTGCTTCTACATGTGCCTGCCAAAGGTGTGCATACAGTCCGCTACTATGGTCTTTATGCTCCAGCGGCCAAGCAGCGACATCAGCAGGTGCTTGGCTGCTACGGCAACCTGGCGGGGTTGAAAGCCCGGAGTGGGATGCCTCCTGAGCAGGTACTGCTGTACTGCAGAACGTGCGGTGCGCGTGCCGCAGTATTGGGACAGCGCTGGCGGAGGACGGCAAAAGGAAATTCCCTTATAAAGGAGGCCGAAGGTTTGGGGGGCAGCGGTCATGTCCAACAAGGCGTTGAACGTGACCTCGAAAGGGATGGTCCTGCTGATTCATCATAAATTTTGTGCCGACTGATATTTTTTTGTGCTTTCGTCGGCACGTTAACTAAGCGTTAGGCACTTTGTCGAAAATCCTGCAATCCACATCAAGGAATGATTATGAAACCTGAAAATTTAAACCCTAAAGCAAGAGAAGCATTTGCCAAAACGCTAATTGATGTTGGTGTATCGGTATTCAAAGGAATAATTCTTTTACTCACCGTAATTCCTATAGCTGCAATTTTTAAAAGCGCTTTTGACGGAGTTTCTATCGAAGTCTCTTTAATCAAAATAATTGGCTCGATGACTATTGGCACCTACATTACTCTTCTAACGCTATTGATCATCGCATTTTTTATCGGCCATCTATTTCGCAAAGAGGGTTTACGTCATCTGCATGAAATCAAGGGTGATATTTAATAACGCCTATACAACGGGGCTGCAGCGCCTAACAAGGCGCTCAAATCGCTCGCTTCGCTCACTGGGACTGCGTGCCGCAGCCCCTTAGCTTAATCGTTAGGCAAGTGGGAGCCTTATTAAATCGTTCACTTGAAAATTCCACGCGGCTAAAAATGTACGTAACATCGGCGGTTCATCTCCACACCGCATCGCCTGTAGTAAGTGCCGTCATTTGCATCATCAAACGGAGTTGAATGAATGTTATGCACCACTGCAAATAACTTACTCAGTACACCCGCCGCATCGGCGGCGTCAGCCTTTTCTTTTTGCGTTGCTGCGACTATCGCGTTGGGCCAGGGCGGCCTAACATGCGGTTCAAGCCGCTCGCTGCGCTCGCTCGGGACCGCGTTCCGCGGCCCCTTAACCAAACGTTAGGAATCACAGCATTGGCCAAGTTGGCGCCACTCATATTCATTGGATACTTACTTATTTTAACTCCATTGCATGCAAAAGCTGATTGGGGTATCAACGGCATTGCCGCTGAGTGTGCGAAGTCAGGAAAATTTTTCGAATTATCGCCAATCGTTGAACTATCTTCTCCGTCTGCGGGTGAAGTCAAAATCAAGCCTGGCTTTCGGCGTCTAGCAAATGGAAAGCATGAACTTTATTGCCATGTAGGTCAGCAGCTTGTTAAAGCATCAGTTCGCGTTTACGGCTCAGATAGCGGGGCCTGTATGGGCGCTGGCTATGTGTCAATTGACAGTCTAAGTATTGGAAAAACTCGACTTATTGAGCATCCTACCGCTTTCAACTGGGACTGCCCGGGAGAGCAAATACTTATAGGGTTACGCATCGTCCAGCAAGGCCCTCGAATGCATGCTGAGTCATGCCTCGCTAAATCATGGAACTGGAGCACTGGCTTTGAAGCTGTAAACTGCACCTCAAAGGAACTCAAGTACTAATGGTGTCGGTGCTTCCTAACAAGCGGTTCAAATCGTTCTCTTCGCTCTCTGGGAACGCGTACCGCGGCCCCTTAACCTAAACGTTAGGCGTATTGGCTGGAGGAATTACAATGACCCAAGTCGATGTGACATCCCGATTCAAAGCAAAGCTTCTTCGTCCGGCAAAGCCTAGCGGTGATGCGACGTGGGCATTCGTAGTACTACCAAGGGATGCGAGTGAAAAGCTTCCGAGGCGTGGAAGAACTACAGTAGACGGCACAATCAATGGACACCATTTCCAGGCTACTCTTGAGCCGGATGGTCAGCTGAGCCATTGGCTACAGGTAAGCAGGGAGTTGTGCGAAGCCGCTGGCGCGGGTATTGGGGATATAGTCTCGCTAGACCTAATCCCTGTAGAGATGGAACCTGAGCCTGACGTCCCACCAGACTTTCAGGAGGCACTCGCGGCCTCTCCTGAGGCTTGTAGGGTTTGGAACGATACGACGACCATCGCACGATTGGACTGGATACACTGGATTACTTCAGCCAAGCAAATTAAGACTCGCGCAAAACGGATTGATGATGCCTGCGATATGCTTGCATCCGGCAAGAAGCGAGTTTGCTGCTTCGACCAATCTGGTTACTACAGCAAGGCCTTCTGTGCGCCAGATGCGGCCGATTTTTAAAATTGGCCATAGTGTTAAATACGCCTAACAATGCGTATATGGACTCTCCCCACAAGTAGTGAGAAGTAGCTTTTCCTACCCTGTCGTCAGCGCGGTTGCATTCGTATATCCGGCCTGTTCTGGGCGCTGTCGTGCTGAATGACTCTTACGGCGAGGTCAAGCGCATGTATGTGCGACCCGAAGCCAGGGGCAAAGGTATTGCAAAGCAAGTCATCGCCGCCTTGGAGGCAAGCTCGTACGAATCAGGCTGCCGAGAGCTCATGCTTGAAACCGGGCCGTATCAACCGGAGGCACTGAGGTTCTACACAAGCAAAGGCTATGTGCGGCGGGGCGCATTCGGCGCATACCCCGAGCATCCGCTCAGCGTATTCATGGGCAAGTCACTACAGCGATTCACGCCGTGGAAGTTGGCGATCTCGCGCTGCTTAGAATCGTTGGCCTCTATGTGCTGATGATCTCGATCATTTGCGTCATTGCCGTGCCGAAGTCTGGGTTCTGGGCAACGCTGCTGGTTGCTCCGCTGATCATCGCGGCGGGATATGGTTGGCTGGCTTAAACGCATCGATACCTAACAATTGGCAGAAAACAGCCAACGGCTGGCCCGAAGGGCGAGCGAAACGAGTAAAGGGCGCGAGTCGCAGGGATGCGGAGGTAGTGCGCGCAGGATATCCAAGCCGAGAGGCGTAAAGGGTCAGCCCCTAGCAGCCTGCCTTGCTACAGAACAACTAAGACGCACGGTATAGATTTAAGCGCGCACAAAAAAGGGCCACTCGCGTGGCCCTCCTTTGTTTAGCGCAGCGCTAGTTAGGCAATGGCATGCAGCTGCGATGGGTCGCGGCGGCTGTCCGGGCCGTTTTGCAGGGCGGCGCCGGTGCTTTCGTCCATGGCTTGCTGCAAGGCCTTTTTGCGCTTCTCTTCGGAGCGGTGGGCGAAGAACCAGAGGAAGAAGGTCATCAGCGACACCGACAGCAGGATCAGGCTGGCCACCGCGTTGATTTCCGGCTTCACGCCCAGACGCACGGCGGAGAAGACTTCCATCGGCAAGGTGGTGGAACCGGGACCGGAGACGAAGCTGGCCAACACCAGGTCGTCCAGCGACAGGGCGAAGGACATCATGCCGCCGGCTGCCAGCGAGGGCGCGATCATCGGGATGGTGATCAGGAAGAACACCTTCCAGGGTTTCGCGCCCAGGTCCATGGCCGCTTCCTCGATGGACATATCCAGCTCACGCAGACGCGACGACACCACCACCGCCACATAGGCGGAACTGTTGGTGGTGTGGGCGATCCAGATGGTCAGAATGCCACGCTCGGCTGGCCAGCCGATCAGTTGCGCCATGGCCACGAACAGCAGCAGAGCGACAGACCGGTGATCACTTCGGGCATCACC
>NZ_JAUYNP010000238.1 GCF_030696055.1 Pseudomonas sp.
CTTCCATCAACTTCAGACGCTTGGACAGCTTTTTGATTTTGGTTTCGGAGTTGGTTTGCGGAATTTCTTCGCGCAGACGGCCAATCTCGTGTTCCAGGTCGATAGCGTGCAGCAGTTCACGGACAGCTTCGGCACCCATGCGGGCATCGAAATCGTCGCCGAACTCTTCCAGCGCTTCGAAGTACTGCTCGTCGTTCAGCAGCTGGCCCTTCTCCAGGGTGGTCATGCCCGGATCGATAACGACATAGCTCTCGAAATAGAGCACGCGCTCGATATCACGCAGGGTCATGTCCATCAGCAAACCGATACGGCTCGGCAGCGACTTGAGGAACCAGATGTGGGCAACCGGCGAAGCCAGTTCGATGTGCGCCATGCGCTCACGACGAACCTTGGCCAGTGCCACTTCAACGCCGCACTTCTCGCAGATCACACCGCGGTGCTTCAAGCGCTTGTACTTACCGCACAGGCACTCGTAATCCTTTACCGGGCCAAAGATCTTGGCGCAGAACAGGCCGTCACGCTCAGGCTTGAACGTACGGTAGTTGATGGTTTCCGGCTTTTTAACTTCACCGAACGACCACGAACGGATCATCTCAGGCGAGGCCAATCCGATACGGATGGCGTCGAACTCTTCGACTTGACCCTGGTTTTTCAGCAAATTCAGTAGGTCTTTCAAGGCCTTTCCTCCTGGCGGAGCAGAGAGCGGGCTGTGCAGCCCCGCTCTCGATTCGCGTCACGTGTTATTCGGTTTCCAGATCGATGTCGATACCCAGCGAACGGATCTCTTTGATCAGTACGTTGAAGGACTCGGGCATGCCCGGCTCCATACGGTGATCACCGTCCACGATGTTTTTGTACATCTTGGTACGGCCGTTCACGTCGTCCGACTTCACGGTCAGCATTTCCTGCAGGGTGTAGGCGGCGCCGTAGGCTTCCAGTGCCCAGACCTCCATCTCACCGAAGCGCTGACCACCGAACTGCGCCTTACCACCCAGCGGCTGCTGGGTAACCAGGCTGTAGGAACCCGTGGAACGCGCGTGCATCTTGTCGTCCACCAGGTGGTTCAGTTTCAGCATGTACATGTAGCCAACGGTGGTCGGACGCTCGAACTGGTTACCAGTACGGCCGTCGATCAGGCGCATCTGGCCGCTCTCTGGCAGATCCGCCAGCTTGAGCATGGCCTTGATCTCGCTTTCCTTGGCACCGTCGAACACCGGAGTGGCCATCGGCACACCGCCACGCAGGTTCTTCGCCAGGTTGAGGATTTCCTGATCGCTCAGTTCATCCAGGTTTTCCTGACGGCCGCCGATCTCGTTGTAGATCTGCTGCATAAACTTACGCAGCTCGGCGACCTTGCGCTGCTCTTCGAGCATGCGGTTGATCTTCTCGCCCAGACCTTTGGCCGCGAGGCCCAGGTGGGTTTCGAGGATCTGCCCGACGTTCATCCGCGAGGGTACGCCCAGCGGGTTGAGGACGATGTCGACCGGCGTACCGTTGACGTCGTGCGGCATGTCTTCGACCGGCATGATCACCGAGACCACACCCTTGTTACCGTGACGACCGGCCATCTTGTCGCCCGGCTGGATGCGGCGACGGATTGCCAGGTAGACCTTGACGATTTTCAGCACGCCCGGCGCCAGGTCATCGCCTTGCTGCAGCTTGCGCTTCTTGTCTTCGAACTTGTCGTCGAGCAGCTGACGGCGGTCGGAGATGTAGGCCTGGGCCTTTTCCAGCTGCTCGTTGAGGGCGTCGTCGGCCATGCGCAGCTTGAACCACTGGCCGCGTTCGAGGCCGTCGAGGAACTCGTCGGTGATCTCCGCGCCTTTCTTCAGGCCAGCGCCGCCTTCGGCTTTCTTGCCAACCAGGGCGGAACGCAGACGCTCGAAGGTCGCGCCTTCAACGATGCGGAACTCTTCATTGAGATCCTTGCGGATCTCGTCGAGCTGGCTCTTCTCGATCGACAGGGCACGAGCATCACGCTCAACGCCGTCGCGGGTGAAGACCTGCACGTCGATGACAGTACCCTTGGTGCCAGTCGGCACGCGCAGGGAGGTGTCCTTAACATCGGACGCCTTCTCACCGAAGATCGCACGCAGCAGCTTCTCTTCCGGAGTCAGCTGGGTTTCGCCTTTCGGCGTGACCTTGCCGACCAGAATGTCACCTGGGCCCACTTCAGCGCCGACATACACGATGCCCGCTTCGTCCAGCTTGTTCAGCGCGGACTCACCGACGTTCGGGATGTCGGAAGTGATTTCTTCCGAACCGAGCTTAGTGTCACGCGCCACACAGGTCAGTTCCTGAATGTGGATGGTGGTGAAACGATCTTCTTGCACCACGCGCTCGGAGAGGCAGATGGAGTCTTCGAAGTTGTAACCGTTCCACGGCATGAACGCGACGCGCATGTTCTGCCCCAGTGCCAGTTCACCCATGTCGGTGGACGGGCCGTCGGCCAGGATGTCGCTGCGCTCAACCTTGTCACCCTTGCTCACCAGCGGACGCTGGTTGATGCAGGTGTTCTGGTTGGAGCGGGTGTATTTGGTCAGGTTGTAGATGTCGACACCGGCTTCGCCAGTTTCAACTTCGTCGTCATTGACGCGAACCACCACACGACTGGCATCGACCGAGTCGATCACGCCGCCACGGCGAGCCACGACGCACACGCCGGAGTCGCGCGCCACGTTGCGCTCCATGCCGGTACCTACCAGCGGCTTGTCGGCGCGCAGGGTCGGTACAGCCTGACGCTGCATGTTCGAACCCATCAACGCACGGTTGGCGTCGTCGTGCTCGAGGAACGGAATCAACGAAGCGGCAACCGAAACTACCTGCTTGGGCGATACGTCCATCAGGGTGACGTCTTCAGGTGCCTTAACGGTGAATTCGTTGAGGTGACGCACGGCCACCAACTCATCGACCAGCTGACCCTTGTCGTTCATGGTCGCCGAAGCCTGGGCGATCACGTGATCGGCCTCTTCGATGGCGGACAAGAACACGATTTCGTCGGTCACCAGGGTGTCTTTCACCACACGGTACGGGCTCTCGAGGAAGCCGTACTGGTTGGTGCGCGCGTAGGCGGCCAACGAGTTGATCAGACCGATGTTCGGACCTTCAGGAGTCTCGATCGGGCACACGCGGCCGTAGTGGGTCGGGTGTACGTCGCGGACTTCGAAGCCGGCGCGCTCACGGGTCAGACCGCCCGGGCCAAGAGCCGAAACACGGCGCTTGTGGGTGATCTCGGAGAGCGGGTTGTTCTGGTCCATAAACTGCGAGAGCTGGCTGGAACCGAAGAACTCTTTCACCGCCGCCGCAACCGGCTTGGCGTTGATCAGGTCTTGCGGCATCAGGCCTTCGCTTTCGGCCATCGACAGGCGTTCCTTGACCGCACGCTCGACGCGCACCAGGCCAACACGGAACTGGTTCTCGGCCATCTCGCCGACACAACGAACGCGGCGGTTACCCAGGTGGTCGATGTCGTCGACTATGCCTTTACCGTTACGGATGTCGACCAGGGTCTTGAGGACCTCGACTATATCTTCGCGGCTCAGTACGCCGGAACCTTCGATCTCGGTACGACCGATACGACGGTTGAACTTCATCCGGCCCACGGCCGACAGGTCGTAACGTTCGGCGCTGAAGAACAGGTTGTTGAACAGGGTCTCGGCAGCATCCTTGGTTGGCGGCTCGCCAGGACGCATCATGCGGTAGATCTCGACCAGCGCTTCCAACTGATTGGTGGTGCTGTCGATCTTCAAGGTATCGGAGATGAACGGACCGCAATCGATGTCGTTGGTGTACAGCGTCTCGATGCGTACGACCTGAGCCTTGACCACTTTGGCCAGGATCTCGACGTTCAGCTCGGTGTTGCACTCGGCGATGATTTCGCCGGTAGCCGGGTGCACGATGGCCTTGGCCGTGGTGCGACCGATCAGGTAATCGATCGGTACTTGCAGCTCTTTGATGCCGGCCTTGTCCAGCTGGTTGATATGGCGCGCGGTAATACGGCGGCCTTGCTCAACGATGACCTTGCCCTTCTCGTCGAGGATGTCGAGAACGGCGATTTCACCACGCAGACGCTGCGGTACCAGTTCCAGGTTGAGGGACTCGCCCTTCACGTGGAATATGTTGGTCGCATAGAAGGCGTCCAGTACTTCTTCGGTGCTGTAACCCAGCGCGCGCAGCAGTACCGAGGCCGGCAGTTTGCGGCGACGGTCGATACGCACGAATACGGCGTCCTTCGGGTCGAACTCGAAGTCCAGCCAGGAACCGCGGTACGGAATGATCCGCGCGGAGTACAGCAGCTTGCCGGAGCTGTGGGTCTTGCCACGGTCGTGGTCGAAGAATACGCCCGGGGAGCGGTGCAACTGGGAGACGATAACGCGCTCGGTACCGTTGATAACGAAGGTACCGTTCTCGGTCATCAGGGGGATTTCCCCCATGTAAACTTCTTGCTCTTTAATGTCCTTGATCGCTTTGTTCGACGATTCTTTGTCGAAAATGATCAGACGGACTTTTACCCGCAGCGGCACAGCGAAGGTCACGCCGCGCAGTACGCATTCTTTGACATCAAAAGCCGGCTCGCCCAAGCGATAACCGACATACTCCAGAGCAGCATTGCCGGAATAGCTGATAATCGGGAAAACAGACTTGAAGGCCGCATGCAGGCCAATGTCGCGGAACTGGTCCTTGGTCGCCCCTGCCTGCAGGAATTCGCGATACGAATCCAGCTGGATGGCCAGGAGATAAGGCACATCCATGACATCCGGCAACTTGCTAAAGTCCTTGCGGATACGTTTTTTCTCAGTATATGAGTAAGCCATCAGCGTTCCCCAGCTTGGTCACCTGCTTATTTGGCCCCTCCGACGGGAGTTGCCAGAAACTCTTGCAAACCCTAGGTTTGCGCCGCCACATCGGGCGGGTATTTCCCATTCGAGGCCAGCCAATGATTAGCCGACCTAGAACGGAAAAAGGCCGGTGGCAAAAGCCACCAGCCATCAGCCTTACGCGAGTCGCTCCGGCTGTAGACGCAAGGTCGTCGCTTACTTGAGCTCGACTTTGGCGCCAGCTTCTTCCAAGGAAGCCTTGGCTTTGTCAGCTGCGTCTTTAGCAACAGCTTCCAGAACCATGCCAGGAGCGCCGTCAACCACAGCCTTGGCTTCTTTCAAGCCCAGACCGGTCAGCTCGCGAACAGCCTTGATCACGTTTACTTTCTTCTCGCCGGCTTCAAGCAACATCACGTTGAATTCGGTTTGTTCTTCAGCGACAACAGCAACGGCAGCAGCCGGGCCAGCAGCAGCGGCGGCAGTCACACCGAACTTCTCTTCCATTGCCTTGATCAGTTCTACAACCTGCATCACGGACATGTCGGAAACGGCGTTGATGATGTCTTCGTTGGTCAGAGCCATGACTCTAATTCCTGTATTGGGGGACAGCCTTCGCGGCCATCAAATTAAACAAATAAGATTGAAAGAGGTTATGCGGCCTTATTAGGCTGCAACGCCTTCTTTCTGGTCGCGAACAGCCGCCAAAGTACGAACGAACTTGCTGGTGGCGCCTTGCATCACGCTCATCAGCTGAGAAATCGCTTCGTTGTAAGTCGGCAGAGTTGCCAGTACGTCGATCTGATTGGCTGCGAGGAACTGACCCTCGAACGCAGCTGCTTTGATCTCGAACTTGTCCTGACCCTTGGAGAACTCTTTGAAGATACGGGCAGCAGCGCCCGGATGTTCATTGGAGAACGCAATCAGGGTCGGGCCTTTGAACACGTCGTTGAGCACGTCAAACTGAGTGCCTTCAACGGCGCGGCGCAGCAGGGTGTTACGTACAACACGTACGTACACGCCAGATGCGCGGGCCTCTTTACGGAGTCCGGTCATAGCACCTACAGTCACGCCACGGGCATCAGCCACGACAGCGGAAAGGGCAGCTTTGGCAGCCTCGTTGACTTCAGCGACGATGGCCTTCTTGTCTTCGAGTTTAATTGCCACGGGTAAAACTCCTGCTTGTTACCGTATCGCCCAACCGAGGCTGGACGGCGTTTTGGTGTCTGATTCGGTAAGGAATCGGGAGCACCAGCTGCGTAGGCTTGAGGTTTAAGGCTTGCGCCGCCTACGGTCTTGGATAGCCCCCGCCAGGCAGGGACCCCAATTTTTTCAGGGCGACGCAATCATCTGCGCCGCCCACATTTATTACGCGTCGAGCGAACCTTGATCGATGATCAGGCCTGGACCCATGGTGGTGCTCAGGGTCACGCGCTTAACGTAGATACCTTTGGAAGTCGATGGCTTCAGACGCTTGAGGTCGGAAATCAGGGCTTCAACGTTCTGCTTCAGCTTCTCGGCATCGAAACCGACCTTGCCAACCGAACCGTGAATGATGCCGTTCTTGTCGGTACGGAAACGTACTTGACCAGCCTTGGCATTCTTGACGGCAGTGGCAACGTCAGGGGTAACGGTACCGACCTTCGGGTTCGGCATCAGGCCACGCGGACCCAGCACTTGACCCAACTGACCAACAACGCGCATTGCATCCGGGGAAGCAATAACCACGTCATAGTTCAGATCGCCGCCTTTCATTTCAGCAGCCAGATCGTCCATGCCTACGCGGTCAGCGCCGGCAGCCAGAGCGGCCTCAGCAGCTGGACCCTGGGTGAACACGGCAACGCGAACGCTCTTGCCCGAACCGTTCGGCAGCACGGTAGCGCCACGAACAACCTGGTCGGATTTACGCGGGTCAACGCCAAGGTTAACGGCGATATCAACGGACTCAGAGAACTTAACTGCCGACAGTTCAGCCAGCAGAGCGGCAGCTTCAACGAAGTTATAAGCCTTACCAGCTTCAACCTTCTCAGCGATTGCCTTTTGACGCTTAGTCAACTTAGCCATTACACACCCTCCACGTTCAGGCCCATGCTGCGAGCGGAGCCAGCGATAGTACGCACGGCAGCGTCCATATCGGCGGCGGTCAGATCAGCCTGTTTGGTCTTGGCGATCTCTTCCAGCTGAGCACGAGTCACAGTGCCAACCTTGACGGTGTTCGGACGAGCCGAACCACTGGTCAAGCCAGCAGCCTTCTTCAGCAGAACCGAAGCCGGGGTGCTTTTGGTTTCAAAGGTGAAGCTACGGTCGCTATAAACAGTGATGATCACTGGAGTCGGCAGACCAGGTTCCATGCCCTGGGTGCGGGCGTTGAACGCCTTGCAGAACTCCATGATATTCACACCGTGCTGACCCAGAGCCGGGCCAACAGGCGGGCTTGGGTTGGCTTGTGCAGCCTTTACTTGCAGCTTGATATAAGCCGTTATCTTCTTAGCCATGAGCTACTCCAAATGCGGGTTCTAGCGCCTGACGGCTCCCCGGTTATTACCTGTTTATCCCAGTGACGACAAAACCCCGCAGCCTAGGGCTGCGGGGTAAGGGATGCTTTTGTCAGTTATGCCTTTTCGACCTGACTGAACTCCAGCTCGACCGGCGTCGAACGACCAAAAATGGTCACCGCCACCTGGATTCGGCTCTTCTCATAATTCACTTCTTCAACCACACCACTGAAATCAGCGAACGGACCATCGGTCACACGCACCATTTCACCCGGCTCGAACAAGGTCTTCGGCTTTGGCTTGTCACCGCTATCGGCAACACGACGGAGGATTGCATCCGCTTCTTTTTCAGTGATTGGAGCCGGCTTATCGGCAGTACCACCGATAAAGCCCATGACGCGCGGCGTATCCTTGATCAAGTGCCAAGTCGCCTCGTTCATCTCCATCTGCACCAGGACATAACCCGGAAAGAACTTACGCTCGCTCTTACGCTTCTGGCCATTGCGCATCTCGACTACTTCTTCAGTAGGGACGAGAATTTCGCCAAAGCCATCTTCCATTCCAGCGAGCTTTACACGCTCGATCAGCGAGCGCATAACATGCTTCTCGTAACCCGAGTAAGCATGCACAACGTACCAACGCTTAGCCACGGGACACCTTTAACCGACAATCAACGAAATCAACCAGCCGAGCAGGGAATCAAGCCCCCACAACAACAGCGCCATCACCAAAACAACAGCCACAACAATCAGCGTGGTCTGTGTAGTTTCTTGACGGGTCGGCCAAACAACTTTACGAATCTCGACGCGCGCCTCTTTTGCCAACACCAGAAAGGCCTGACCTTTCGAGGTTTGCAACGCAACAAAGCCTGCAACAGCAGCAATCACCAGCAGGACCAATACGCGGTACAGAATCGGCTCGGCAGAGAAGTACTGATTACCAACCACGCCAACCACCACAAGCGCGGCAGCCGCCAACCACTTGATCAGATCAAAGCGTGAGTCTTTGGCTTCAGCCTTAGCATTCATTTACGAGAATCCTGTAAAAAGACGCGCCAGATTCATAAGAAAATGGCAGGTCAGGAGGGAATCGAACCCCCAACCTACGGTTTTGGAGACCGTCGCTCTGCCAATTGAGCTACTGACCTAAAACAAAATCAGGCCGACCATTATGCCGGCCCGACAGGGACAGATCAACCGATTACTCGATGATCTTGGCTACTACACCGGCGCCGACGGTACGACCGCCTACACGAATAGCGAAACGCAGACCGTCTTCCATCGCGATAGTCTTGATCAGGGTAACGGTCATTTGCACGTTATCACCCGGCATTACCATCTCAACGCCTTCTGGCAACTCACAGTTACCCGTCACGTCAGTAGTACGGAAGTAGAACTGCGGACGATAGCCCTTGAAGAACGGAGTATGACGACCGCCTTCTTCTTTGCTCAGCACGTAAACTTCTGCAGTGAACTTGGTGTGCGGCTTGACCGAACCCGGCTTAACCAGAACCTGGCCACGCTCAACGTCGTCACGCTTGGTACCGCGCAGCAGAACGCCGCAGTTCTCGCCAGCACGACCTTCGTCGAGCAGCTTGC
>NZ_JAUYNP010000136.1 GCF_030696055.1 Pseudomonas sp.
AGTTTTAGCGCGAGGCAAGGCACGAGACACGAAGTTTGGTTGTTCCAAATGAGTGTCGAGAAACGCAGCACCGCGCTAAAACTGGCCCGGCCCTACGGGTTGCGCGGAAAATCTCGCCATGCGGTGTTGTAGGACTTGGCAAGGGAACAACCATTACCTGCGTCCTACGCCTAGCCTGGCGAGATTTTTCGCAGCAACGTGGCTCGCGAAGAAACGGGAACAGACCCTATCGGGCGAGGAACCTCTGGCCATCCGTAGTAGCCTAACGTGGAGCCTGGCGGACTGAGCGCTGTCCTACTGCGCAATGTCCGCCAGGCCTGGCGCAACTATCCGGAGAGCCCCCATGAGCCGCACAGAGACTGACAGCCTAGGTCCCATCGAAGTCCCCGATGACGCCTATTGGGGCGCCCAGACCCAACGTTCGCTGCTCAACTTCGCCATTGGCCAGGAGCGCATGCCCCTGGCGGTGCTGCACGCCCTGGCCTTGATCAAGAAAGCCGCCGCGCGGGTCAATCAACGCATCGGCGACCTGCCCGCCGATATCGCCCGCCTGATCGAACAGGCCGCCAACGAAGTGCTGGCCGGGCAACACGATGCGCAGTTCCCCCTGGTGGTCTGGCAGACCGGCAGCGGCACCCAGAGCAATATGAACGTCAACGAGGTGATCGCCGGGCGTGCCAACGAACTGGCCGGCGGCGCGCGGGGCGGCAAGAGCCCGGTGCATCCCAACGATCACGTCAATCGCGCGCAAAGCTCCAACGACAGCTTCCCCACCGCCATGCATATAGCGGCGGCTTATGCGGTTCAGCAGCAACTGTTACCCGCCCTCCGCGAGCTGCGCGATGGCCTGCAGGAACAGGCCGAGCGCCATGCCTTGCTGGTCAAGACCGGGCGCACCCATATGATGGATGCCACCCCCATTACCTTCGGCCAGGAGCTGTCGGCCTTTGTCGCTCAACTGGGCTATGCCGAACGGGCGATCCAGAGCGCCCTGCCGGCAGTCTGTGAGCTGGCCCAAGGCGGTACCGCGGTGGGCACCGGGCTCAACTCGCCACAAGGCTTTGCCGAAGCCATGGCCGCCGAGCTGGCGGCCTTGAGCGGCCTAGCGCTGGTCAGCGCACCGAATAAATTCGCCGCCCTGGCCGGTCACGAGCCGCTGGTGCAACTGTCCGGCGCACTAAAGACCCTGGCCGTGGCGCTGATGAAGCTGGCCAATGACTTGCGCCTGCTGGGCTCCGGCCCGCGCGCCGGTTTTGCCGAAGTGCGCCTGCCGGCCAACGAGCCGGGCAGTTCGATCATGCCCGGCAAGGTCAACCCGACCCAATGCGAGGCGCTGTCGATGTTGGCCTGTCAGGTGCTGGGCAACGATGTTGCCATCGGCTTTGCCGCCAGCCAGGGCCATCTGCAATTGAACGTTTTCAAGCCGGTGATCATCCATAACCTGTTGCAATCGATACGCCTGCTCGCCGACGGCTGTCACAACTTCCAGCAGCACTGCATCGCCGGCCTGCAGCCGGATGCCGAACAAATGGCGGCGCACCTGGAACGCGGCCTGATGCTGGTCACCGCGCTGAATCCGCATATCGGCTACGACAAAGCCGCAGAAATCGCCAAGAAGGCGTATCAGGACGGCTGTACCCTGCGCGAGGCCGCGCTACAGCTGGGTTATCTGAGCAATGAACAATTCGACGCCTGGGTGCGTCCCGCAAGCATGCTGGAGGCTGGTCAACATGAGTGAGGAAGTAAAAAGCGGTGCCACTCCATTGGAAGGCGATGGCAAACGCATCCTGATGATTCTCGGCACGCCGAAAAGCGCCGGCCTGTGCCACGCCCTGGGCGAAGCCTATGCCCAAGGCGCGCGCAGCAAGGGCCATGTGGTGCGCCAACTGAAACTGGGGGAAATGAGCTACGACCCGGTACTGCGCGAAGGCTATGAGCAGAGCCAGACCCTGGAACCGGACTTGCTGGAAGCCCAACGGCAGATTCACTGGGCCGAACACCTGGTGTTCGTCTACCCGGTCTGGTGGGGCGGCATTCCGGCGCTGCTCAAGGGCTTCTTCGACCGCACCTTCCTGCCCGGTTTCGCCTTCAAGTACCGCAATCGCTCGCAACTGTGGGACAAGCTGCTCAGCGGGCGTACCGCCGACCTGCTGGTGACCATGGATACACCGCCCTGGTACTTCCGCTGGATCTACGGCGCGCCGGCCCATCGGCAGATGACCCGCACCATCCTCGGTTTCAGCGGCATCAAGACCCGCCGCCTGGCCGAGTTCGCGCCGGTACGTCCTTCTTCCGAAGAACAGCGGCAGAGCTGGCTACGCCGCGCGGAAAATATGGGCTTGCGCGCCTAGCGGCTAGCTTGAGCAAGCAGTGCTCACAAAAATGCCGCTCACTTGCCTTAAGTGAACGGCATCACCTCCATGCGGGGCCTTTAGCCAAGGGTCAGCCATTAACCCGCGAACGGAACAGCGCCTGATGCTCGCGGCACTGCTGGGCAGCCAGCAGAAACACACCGTGACCGCCGCGCTCGAACTCCAGCCAGGTGAAGTCCACATCTGGATACAGCGCCTCGACATGCACCTGGCTATTGCCCACTTCGACTATCAGCACGCCCTTCTCGCTGAGGTGATCGGCCGCCTCCGCCAGCATGCGCCGCACCAGATCCAGACCGTCCTCGCCGCAGGCCAGGCCCAGGGCCGGCTCATGCTGGTATTCGGCCGGCATGTCGGCGAAGTCCTCGGCATCCACGTAGGGCGGATTGGACACTATCAGGTCGAAGCGCTGGCCCGGCAGCCCGGCAAAGCCGTCGCCCTGCACGGTGTAGACGCGCCCATCCAGCTCATGCCGTTCGATGTTCTGGTTGGCCACTTCCAGGGCCTCGTAGGACAGATCGCCCAGCACCACTTCGGCCTCCGGGAACTCGTAGGCACAGGCGATACCGATGCAGCCCGAACCGGTGCACAGATCGAGAATCCGCGCCGGCTCCTCGGCCAGCCAGGGCTGGAAATGCTGCTCGATCAACTCGGCTATAGGTGAGCGCGGCACCAGCACGCGCTCATCGACTATAAACGGCAGGCCACAGAACCAGGCCTCGCCCAGCAGATAGGCGGTCGGCACACGCGCCTCTATGCGCTGCTTGAGCAATGCATGCAAATGAGCATGTTCGTCATCTTCCAGGCGGCAATCGAGGTAGCTGTCGGCGATTTCGTAGGGCAGATGCAGCGCGCCGAGCACCAGCTGGCGGGCTTCGTCCCAGGCATTGTCGGTGCCATGGCCGAAAAACAGGTCTTCGCCATGAAAGCGACTCACCGCCCAACGGATGTAATCGCGCACCGTGCGCAAGCGGGTATTGAGAACTGGCGTAGCGTCGGTCACGGGAGCGTCTCCGGGGTAAAAGTCCGCGCATTCTAGCCCAAGCCATGGCCCACCACGCAGTGCCGAACATCAAGGCGCGCGGGCACGGTAGAGCGCCTAGCAGCGCACATTAGTTTGTACCAACTTCTGCCGCATTCTCCTCCACCTTTTGCGAGCACAAGCCAATGGGCATGGCCCCGAGCGCGGGGGCAGCACAGTAGAAAACCCCCAGGTTCCAGCCGGCCATGGGCAAGATCGCGGTCTAGAGAGGTTCACAGCGGCGCGGCGCAGGCGGACAATGCAGCTAATTGCCCATGCCAGTTTGGAGTTCCCGGCCATGTCCATCCCACAAACCCTGCTAGCGCTCACCGGGCGCGCTCATGCCCCTGCCCGGTTGAGCAATGCGACCCTGCTGATCATCGATGCGCAAGAGGAGTACCGCAGCGGCGTGTTGCAACTGCCCGGGCTGGATGCGGCGCTGGAGGAAATCGGCAAGCTGCTGGCCGCCGCCCGTGCCCAGGGCAGCGCCATAGTCCACGTCAAGCACCTGGGCATACCCGACGGCCTGCTCGACCCGCGCGGCCCACGGGGTCAGCACCTGCCGGAAACCGCGCCCTTGCCCGGCGAGACAGTGGTGGAAAAGCGCATGCCCAATGCCTTTGCCGGTACCGACCTGCATGAACGCCTGCAGGCGCTGGGGCATCTGGACCTGATCATCTGCGGCTTTATGACCCACTCCAGCATCAGCACCACAGTCCGCGCGACCAAGGACTATGGTTATCGCTGCACCCTGGTCGATGCCGCCTGCGCCACCCGCGATCTGCCGACTCTGGACGGCCAGGTGATCAGCGCCGCCGAGATGCACCGCGCCGAAATGATCGCCCTGGCGGACAACTTCGCCGCCGTGGTGCCACGCGCCAGCGCGCTGCTGTAAGCCCGCCGGATCACCAGCAACCTATGCTTGGCCTGCTACGTGGAACCCCACCGACAGCAGCGGGTCATACCGCCGATACCCACAGAGGAAAATCGGGATGAAGCTATCCGATGGTTTTGATGCTCGCCGCTTGCGTCCGCGCGGTTCTACTAGCTGGCGTTTGCGCCTGGGCGCGGTCTTGGCGGCGCTGCTCGCCACCCTCGGCGTGCTGCTGAGCCTGGCCGGAGCGGCCGCTCTGTTTGGCCACACCACGGCACTGGGATCGTTAAACGACTCCCCGTCAGCCGCCGGCACTTTTGTGCTGATCGGGCTGGTGCTGCTGTTTGTCGGGATTATGCTCTGGCGCCTCTGTCGACGCCGCCAGCGGCGCCCCAGCGAACTGAGCATGGCGCCGCACCTGATGAAAAAGCGCGATTGAAGCCTGCCAAGACCGGGCAGCACTAAAGCCGGCTGCTTGGTTACACTAGCGGCCTTCGCGGAGGCCCAGATGCAAGACGACACTGAAAAAGATAACGAAAGCGCCCTGTTCCAAGCCGAGTTACGCGGCGTCAAGCCGATCAAGCACGAACGCGCCGATACCGGCAAAGCCAAACCCAACCGCGCCCAACTGGCCACCCTGCGCCAGGCCGCCACGGCGCGGGTGGAGTCGGTCAAGGTCGATGGCCTGTCCGACCAGTTCGTCATCGACGTAGGCGCCGAAGACCCGCTGTACTGGGCGGCCAACGGCGTGCAGGAAGGTCAGATGCGCAAACTCAAGCTCGGCCAGATCAGCTTCGAGGGCAGCCTCGACCTGCACGGCATGACAGTGGAGAAAGCCCGCGACACCCTGTGGGAATTTATCGCCGAGGCCAACAAGCTGGAAGTGCGCTGCGTGCGCATCACCCATGGCAAGGCGGTGCGCATGGACGGGCGCAAGCCGATGCTCAAGAGCCACGTCAACACCTGGCTACGCCAGCATCCGCAAGTGCTGGGCTTTACCTCCTGCCTGGCCAAGCACGGCGGCACCGGCGCGGTGTACGTGATGCTCAAACGCACCATGCTGGATGGCCGCGACGAGTAAGCCGCGCCTTGTACTCAGCCCGGGAAGCGTGGCGCATCGGCTTCGTGCTCGACCCGCAGGCCATTCACCACGAATGACACCGCATGATAGAAGCCCACCAGCAGCAAGCACTCGATCAGCTGATCCTGGCCAAACTGCGCGCTGAGGCGCTGCCATAGGCCATCGTCCACAGTCGAACTCGCGTGCAGGCTATCCGCCAATGCCAGTAGCGCCTGTTCCGCCGGGCTCCATAGCTGCGCGTCCGGCGTGACGGCGCAGGTATCGGCAATCTGCTCGGAGCTGAATCCGGCCTTGCCGTTAAAGGCCGCGACATGCACGCCCCACTCATACTCAGCGCCACAGCGCGCAGTAGTACGCAGGATCAGCAGCTCGCGCTCACGCAGGCTGATGCTGCCGCGATCGAGCAAGCCGCCGGCGATCAAGCGCTGCAGCACCCGTGGGTTGTGCGCCAGGCTGCGGAACAATTTCAGGGGCGGCACGCCAGGCGGCATGACCCGCTCGAACGCCGCCTGGACGTCGGCCGCATAAGGCGGCTGCACGGGTTGGATACGCGGGCTGTGCATAGGCAAATCTCCTGTTCGGCTGTTAAGCTACTAAAAACGTAGCGAGGCCAATCTAGACTGCTACTAAAAAAGAAGCAAGGAGATACAATGAGCGCAGCAAAACCCGGTCATCCCGTTCGGGGTTCCAGCACGGGACGGCCGATTATGGCGCTGCTCGATCTGCTCGGCAGGCGCTGGAGCCTGCGCGTGCTCTGGGAACTGCATCAGGCCCCTGCCAGCTTTCGCGAGCTACAAAGCCGCTGCGAAGGCTTGTCGCCCTCGGTGCTCAATACCCGTTTAAATGAACTGCGCGAAGCCCGGCTAGTGGAGAACGGCGAACGGGGTTACCAGCTGTCCCGTCTCGGCCTGGAACTGATCGAACAGTTTCTGCCACTGACCGTCTGGGCCGAAAGCTGGGCGGAAAATCTGCCACTGGCGGCGGAAAACTGAGCGCCCCTGGCGCACGCCACTCTTGCCAGCCCGGCAGCGCCGCCCTACCCTGCGCTTCTGTTTATCTATATCCGATAGCCGTTAGTGCCACAGGAAGATCATGTCCCTGGAACAAAACTACACCGCGATACTCGGCCAACTCGGCGAGGACGCCACCCGCGAAGGCCTGCTCGACACCCCCAAGCGTGCCGCCAAAGCCATGCAGTACCTCTGCCGCGGTTATCAGCAGAACCTCGACGAAGTCGTCAACGACGCCCTGTTCAGCTCCGACAACAGCGAAATGGTGCTGGTCAAGAACGTCGAGTTGTACTCGCTGTGCGAACATCACCTGCTGCCGTTTATCGGCAAGGCCCATGTCGCCTATATCCCCAACGGCAAGGTGCTCGGCCTGTCGAAAGTCGCGCGCATCGTCGACATGTACGCGCGCCGTCTGCAGATTCAGGAAAACCTCAGCCGGCAAATCGCCGAGGCCATCCAGCAGGTCACCGGCGCCCTGGGGGTGGCGGTGGTCATCGAAGCCCAGCATATGTGCATGATGATGCGCGGCGTGGAGAAGCAGAACTCCTCCATGGTCACCTCGGTGATGCTCGGCGAATTCCGCGAAAACGCCGCCACCCGCAGCGAATTTCTCA
>NZ_JAUYNP010000239.1 GCF_030696055.1 Pseudomonas sp.
GCTTGGCGTTGGGGTTGTAGGGGCGCTGCACCGGCATGGCCCACAGGGTGATCTCGGTGCCTTCCTTGACGCCGGCGGCCTTGAGCAGTTCCTTGGCTTTGGCCGGGTCGTAGGCGGGGTCCTTGATGCTGTCGTTATACGACCACTGGGTCGGCGGCATGCCGTTGACCGCCAGTTGGCCGGCGCTCTGGTACACGGCGTCGATGATCGCCTGTTTGTTTACCGCCATATCCAGGGCCTGGCGCACTTCCAGCTGGTCCAGCGGCGCGTGCAGCACGTTGTAGGCGATATAGCCGTCGTTGAAGCCGGCCTGTTCGGGCATCTGGATATTCGGGTCTTGCTTCAGCGATTGCAGATCGGCAGGGCGCGGGTTGAGGGTGATATGGCATTCGCCGGCCTTGAGCTTCTGCATGCGCACCGAGGCGTCGGTGTTGATGGCGAAGATCAGGTTGTCGACCTTCACGTCACCCGGCACCCAGTAGTCCTTGTTGCCGGTGAAGCGGATCTGCGCGTCCTTCTGGTAGCGCTTGAACACGAAGGGGCCGGTGCCGATCGGCTTCTGGTTGATGTCGGCGGCCTTGCCGGCCTTGAGCAACTGGCCTGCGTATTCGGCGGACTGGATCGAGGCGAAGCTCATCGCCAGGTTCTGGATAAAGGCGGCGTCCACCTCGTTGAGACTGAACCGGACTGTCATCTCGTCGAGCTTTTCCAGCTTGGCGATATTGGCGTCCATCCCCATGTCGGTGAAGTAGGGGAACTCGCTCGGATAGGCTTTGCGGAACGGATGTTCCTTGTCGAGCATGCGCTGGAAGGTGAACAGCACGTCATCGGCGTTGAAGCTGCGGCTCGGGGTGAAGTACTCGGTGGTATGGAACTTCACATTGGGGCGCAGGTGGAAGGTGTAGCTCAGACCGTCGGCGGCGATATCCCATTTTTCCGCCAGGCCGGGAAGCACCGCGGTGCCACCGCGCTCGAACTGGGTCAAACGGTTGAATACGGTTTCCGCGGCGGCGTCGAAGTCGGTGCCGGTGGTGTACAGGCCAGGGTCGAAACCGGCCGGGCTGCCTTCGGAACAGAACACCAGGTTGCTGGCGGCGCTGGCAAGCGGGGTGCTGGCGATCAGCCCAGCCGCGAGCAAAGCCTGGATAACGGCGTTTTTACGCATAGTGACCTCATGGTTATTGTGGTTGTGATCCTGAGGGGTCCCTTATGGAGACCTTGGGTGAAACTATGCAGGGCTTATGCCCAGCGCAAGTAGTTCGGCGCCAGTCAGTGTAGGTGCTGCGGTGAGTTTGTCCGGGGATGTCGCATTTCTGTAAAAAAGCGGGGTTTTTTGCAGGCTGATGGGTATTTCTTATGGAGGGTTATCGATGCTGCTGATGGGGGCCTGGAAGACCGCGAGGCGGATCTTTATGTTTATATAAGTATATGATTTAAATGAGTATTTATTATTTGTCGCCGAGAGGCTGCGGTCGAGCCGCTCGGCGACACTCTGGTGTACGGGTGTAACGAATCAGGGCATCTGCACTTCAATCACCCCATCGGCATTGATGCTCACCTGGCTGGTGCCGGCTTCGATCTCCGGGGTGACCGCCGCATCCATCATGGCCGCGCCTTTCATCGCTTCCATGCGCATCGGCATCGGCGGTTGGAAGCCGCCGCTGTTGAGGTTCAGGCTGACCAGTTTGTAGCCCGTGCCGCCGAGGGCCTCGGTGGCCAGTTGGGCGCGCGCCTTGAAGGCCGCCACTGCCTCCTTGAGCAGGGCATCCTCGTGGGTCTTGCGGGTGTCGGCGGCGATGCTGAAGTTCATGCCGCCCATCTTCAGGCTTTGCAGCATCTCCCCGGTGAGCTTGGACAGGGCGCTGAAATCGGCGCTTTCCAGGCGCAGTTCGGCGCGCTCGCGCCAGGCGGTGATCTGCTGGCCCTTGTCGTCCTCCTGGTCTTCAGAATAAACCGGGTAGCTGTTGCGGCTGCCGGACGCGACGCTAACGCCTTTGACCTGGCGCGCCTGGGCGATGCTGGCGTTGAGGGTCTGGCTGATCTGTGCGGCCAGCGCGGCCGGGTCGTTGTCCTGGGCTTCGCTATAGAGGGTGACGTGCATCAGGTCGTGGGCGATTTCCTGATTGACCTCGGCGCGCAGCGCGACCTGGTTGTAGCGGGCTTCATCGGCCTGGGCGGCGACGCTGAGCAGGGCAGTGGCGCCGAGCAACAGGGTGCTGGCGAGACGGGATATGGGCAGCATGGCGATTCCTTTTGAGTGCTGGCGCATGGGTGATGCGCGGTTTTCCACAGGGTAGACGGAGCAATCTGACTAGTCGGGTTAACAGGCCGTTGAAAAACTACCTGCGTTGCCGATACGGCGTTAAAAACAGGCTCGGAATGCTCATTTACAGCTCGTAAACTCCGCTTCCTCGCCTGTTTTTGCCTTGTCTCGGCTGCCTCGCCTACATTTTTCAGCGGTCT
>NZ_JAUYNP010000148.1 GCF_030696055.1 Pseudomonas sp.
TGACTGCTCTGCGCGGCGGTCGCCGTTTGCTGCTGCTTGCTCAGCGTCGCCAGCTTGTTTTCCAGCTGCTTGACCTGCAGCTTGAGCGCCTCGCTACCGCTGGTGACGGTGGATTCGGTGGCCACCACCTTGCCGGAAATATCCTGAATCCGCCCGGCGGCGTCCTCACTGATACGGGCGAAGCTTTCCTGGGTGGCGACCAGCTGCTGCTCCATCAGGCTGATCTGCTGGAAGCTCCACCAGCCCAGGCCGCCCAGGGCGATCATCAAGGCGCCGACCAGGGCCCACAGCGGCCCGGTGCTGGCGCTTTTCTCCACTGCCTGCGTGGCGCGGCCATAAGCCGCGTGCGGCGCGCTGGGCTCGTGGTGATCCGGCGCGAATTCATCGCGATCCCGCGCCCCGGCGCTCAGGCTGGGCACATGATCGAGTTCGTCGTGGGCATCGTTACGCATGGGTAAACCTTCAAAAGAATGCGAGTGGCGCAGAATGCCGCGCAGTATAACGGTTCACGGGCCCCGCTTCAGCGTTGCGCAACACCGGTGCAAGGCGCACCGACGAAGGGCATGTTCGGCCCCACTCTCGCCGCGCAGGCCGCGCAGTCCGTCATTTAGTGAACTGGTATGCACTTTGCTACCTCAGCTTGCAGCGCCAGGGGCGCAGTACGAGCAGGGCTGCAATCTGGGTGTCGGCGTGGTTTGCCGACACGCACAGTGTTTCAACTACCGGGGATGGGCATATGGAACTGAATAAAGCGGTTTTGGATTGCATGCAGGCGTTACGGCGCAAGCTGCGCGAAGAACAGGCGGTGGATATTCGCCTGAGCCAGCCGGACGCGATCAACGCCATGCTCAGCGCCTGCCTCGACTCCAGCAATGAGCAAACCCGGGAACTGGGCCAGCGCCTGGCCCAGCTTAGCGATACCCCCTACCAAGCCGAAGTCCCGGCCCCGCGTGTGCACAGCGGCCACCCGCTGCCGCTCGACGCGGTACACGCCGCCAGCAGTTCCGGCTCGGTGCGTATCTATCGCGGCCAGCGGGTCTACGCCTAAGCACCCGCCTCGGATCCTGCGAACTAGAGCGAGATCCGCAACAGGCTCTGCAGCTGAGCTTTAGCTGGGGTGATGGGCTTTCCACCACTGGCAAAACTCATCCAGCGCGGTCCATAGGCTGACCTTGGGCTCATAGTCCAGGTACTGGCGGGCGCGGCTGATATCCAGGGAGAAATCCTTGGCCATCACCGCCACGCCCAGGCGAAACAGCGCCGGCTCCGGGCGCCCCGGCAGCAGCTTGCACACACCCTCGTTCAGCGCCGCCGCGCCATAGGCCAGGGCATAGGGCAGATGGCGGGTGACTGGCGGCAGGTCCAGCTGGCGCAGCACGTAATTGACCACATCCCACAACGGCACCGGCGCGCCATTGCTGATGTTGTACACCTGGCCGAGTGCCGGCCCGGCGGCCAGCAGGCTGCTCAACAGGGCCTCGTTGAGGTTGTGCACGCTGGTGAAGTCGACCTTGTTCAGGCCGTTGCCGATGATCGACAGACGGCCCTTGCGCTGCATAGTGATCAAGCGCGGAAAGATGCTGGTATCGCCGGCCCCGGTGACGAAACGCGGGCGTAAGGCCAGCACTTCCAGGCCGAACTCCTGGGCGGCGAACACCTGCTGCTCGGCCAGGTATTTGGTCTTGCCGTAGTGATCGGAAAAGCGCTTGGGCAGCTGCTCCTCCTTGAGCCCGACATGGGCCTGGCCATCGAAATACACCGAGGGCGAAGACAGGTGCACCAGGCGCCGCACCCGCTGTTTCAGGCAGGCCTCGATGACGTTCTCGGTGACCTGCACGTTGGCCTGGTGGAAGTGTGCGTAGTTGCCCCACACCCCGACGGCACCGGCGCAGTGCACCACCGCCTCGACATCGCGGCACAGCTGCTGCACCAGCTCGGGGTCGGACAGATCGCCCTGGACGAACTCGGCGCCGCGCGCACGCAGGTGTTCGACACCCTCGGCCCGCCGCCCGTTGACCCGCACGCTCAGGCCTTGCTCCAAGGCAAAGCGGGCGAAACGACCGCCGATAAAGCCACTTGCGCCGGTTATCAGAATCTTCATTGCCGCCCCCTATTCTCTGCCATTGCCGCACTCTAGCAGTGCCTCTGCCTACGCGCCCTGGCATTGCAGGCCAGAACAACGACCCTACAAACCTTGCGCTAGGCCAACGGCGCCCGGCGCAGCGGCTAAGCTGTCAGGCGCAATACAACCAACTATTAAGGAGCACAGGATGGCCAACCACTGGATGATCTACGGCGCCAACGGCTACACCGGCCACTTGCTGGCCGCCGAAGCCAAGCGCCAGGGACTCACGCCGATACTGGCCGGACGCAACCCGGCGGCGGTGCATGCTCTGGGTAGCCTGCTCGGGCTGGAATGCCGGGTCTTCGATATCCAGCAAGCCGAGCGCGCTCGTGAGGCCCTGGCGGATATAGCGGTAGTGGCGCACTGCGCCGGGCCCTTCTCCGCAACCAGCGGGCCGATGCTCGACGCCTGCCTGGCCAGCAACACTCACTATGTGGATATCACCGGCGAGATCGGCGTCTTCGAAGCCGCTCACGGCCGCGATCAGCAGGCCCGCGAGCGCGGCCTGGTGGTCTGCCCCGGCGTCGGCTTCGATGTGATTCCCAGCGACTGCCTGGCCGCCAGCCTGCACCAGGCCCTGCCGGATGCCACCCACCTGGCCCTGGGCTTCGACACCGGCAGCGGGCTGTCGCCAGGCACGGCGAAAACCTCGGTGGAAGGCCTGCAATTCGGCGGCAAGGTGCGCCGCGCAGGGCTTATCACCGATGTGCCGCTGGGCTATAAACGCCGCGCGATCAACTTCGGTCGCGGCGAAAAACCGGCGGTGACCATCCCCTGGGGCGACGTCTCCACGGCCTACCATTCCACCGGCATCGACAATATCGAGGTCTATCTGCCCACCCCGACCCCGGCGGCCATTCTGATGCGCCTGCTCGATCCATTGCGCCCGCTGTTAGGCCTGCAAGCGGTGCAGAACTGGCTCAAGCGCCTGGTGGAAAAACGCGTGCAGGGCCCCGACCAGGCCACTCGCGCGCGCCTGCGCACCTGGCTGTGGGGCGAGGCACGCAATGCCGCCGGCGAGGTGAAAACCGCGCGCCTGGAAACCGCCAATGGTTATGAGGTCACGGTGCACGGCGCGCTGCTGGCGGTCAGGCATCTGCTCGACTACCAGGGCCCCGGCGGTTACTTCACCCCCTCCAGACTGCTCGGCGCACGCTGCGTGGAGCTGCTGCCGGGCTCGGGAACCATCAGCATCAGCTGATACCCAAGCGCATCTTACAGGCGACGTGAAACGTAGCGAGCGAAGGTTAGGCAAGGCAAAAACAGGCGAAAAAGCGCAGTTTACGAGCTGTAAATGAGCATTTTGAGGCTGTTTTTAACGCCGCATAACCGAGTGCAGTAGTTCTCACGCCGCCTGCTTGGTTACCTTCTTCCCCAGGGAAGGGGGTAACGCCCCGCTTAACACCACGCTCCCCTGCCGCTACCCCCCCCTCAAGCCACGCCCTCGTCCTCGACTCACCCGCGTTGCAATCTGCTGCCTGCTCGCGCTGCGCAGGGCCGCCCGCATCACTTCAATCTGTAACCGGCCAATTTTATTGACACACCGTCAAGCAATTCGCACGCTTCTTGCAGAATATTCAACACCCAAGGTCTTTGTAACCCTTCTACCCGTGGAGCCATCGAATATGCCGCTACGCCTAAAGCTGGCCATGAGTTACTTGCTTATTGGGCTGTTTCCCGTGCTGGCGATGGCCTTTACGGTGTACCTGCAAGCCAGCAAGGCGCTGCAGGAACAGACGCTGAACTCCCTGGAAGCCGTAGCAAATATCAAACAACGACAGTTGCTGGATAACCTGCAAGCGCGCCACGACCAGCTCAGCACCCTGGCCAGCAACCTGGGCACCAGCTACAGCGGGCTCAATGGCGCCGCGCTGGTGAGCGCCTCCAACTACGACCGCCCGATCTACGAAAACTTTATCCAGACCTACGGCTACCGCGAGCTGAAGCTGATCGCCAGCGACGGCACCGTGATGTTCAGCGTGCTGCGCGGCGACGATTACCAGCAGAACCTCAGCCAAGGCGCTTGGCGCGAGCTGCCCATGGGCCGCCTGGCCAGCGCCGGCCTGAGCAGCAAGACCAGCCAGATCAGCGATCTGGCGATCAACCCGCAGACCGGCGAGCCCAGCCAGTTTCTGGTCAGCCCGGTGATCAGCGAAGGCGAGCTGATCGCCCTGCTGATGCTCGAGCTGCCCATCGCCCCGCTCAATAGCGTGATGCAGACGCGCCAGGGCCTGGGTGAAGCCGGCGAAACCTATCTGGTCGGCGCCGACGGCCTGCTGCGTTCGGACTCCGCACGTTTCAGCGCACACCAGGTGCAGCGTTCCGCGCAGCAACCCAGCGCCCTGCAAGGCGACGCCATCGCCCGCGCCTTGCGCGGCGAACAGGGGCGCCTGGCCGAACTCGGGCTGAACCAGCAGCCGGCCCTGAAAGCCTTCGTGCCGCTGGAGTTCGATGGTCAGCAATGGGCGTTGATCGCCGAAATGGATCAGGCCCAGGCCTTCGCCCCGGTGCATGAATTGATGTGGCAGATTCTCCTGCTCGGCCTGCTCACCGTGGCCGCCGTGCTGCTCGCCACCTGGCTGGTCAGCCGCAGCGTGATGCGTCCCCTGGGCGGCGAGCCGGGCACTATGGCCGAGCTGGCGCAACGTCTGGCGGCCGGCGAACTGCGCCTGCCCGAGCAGCACGCCCAGGGCAACGGCTTGATGCAGGCCCTGCATGAAATGGCCAATGCCTGGCGCGGGGTGATCGAACAATTACGCCAGGCCAGCAATGCCGTGGACCATGCCAGTGGCGATATTCTCGACGCCGCCGGGCAGACCAGCAGTCGCCTCGATCAGCAGCAGGAAGCCCTGGAAATGGTGGTCAGCGCCGTCGATCAGATGGCCGCCACCGTGCAGGAAATCGCCGCCAGCGCCAGCCAGAGCGCCGATAGCAGCGAGGCGGCGCGCCACGCCTTCACCACCATGCAGGGCACCCTGCAGCGCATGATCGGCCGCCAGGATCAACTGCTCGACGGTCTGCGCCAGGCCGATCAAGTGGTGCAGACCCTGGCCGGCAACAGCCAGCAGATCGCCTCGGTACTCCAGGTGATCCGCGCTATTGCCGAGCAGACCAACCTGCTCGCCCTGAATGCCGCCATCGAAGCGGCGCGCGCCGGCGAACAGGGTCGCGGCTTTGCCGTGGTGGCCGACGAGGTGCGCAACCTGGCCCTGCGCACCCGCACCGCCACCGAGGAAATAGTGCAGATCATCGGCACCCTCAGCGACTCCTCCGAGCAGGCCCTGGCCAGCATGCAGGGTTCCACCGAACAGGCCCGCGCCCTGGAGGATGAAACCCAGGCCGTGCTGGGCAGCCTGGGTCATCTCGATGAGTCGCTGCAGGCGGTGCATGGCCTGGCCTTCCAGATCGCCACGGCGGCCGAACAGCAGGCCGCCACCACCCAGGAGGTCAACCAGCATATGCACCAGCTCAGCGCCATGACCGCCGACAACCGGGAAAACGCGGCCAACACCCGCCAGTGCGGCCAGCATCTGCAAAGCGTGGCGGGCAGCCAGCAGCAGCTATTGGCGCATTTCCAGCTGTAACCAAGCAGGCTGTTGAAAAACCCAGGCGAGGCAGCCGGGTCTGTTTTTAACGCCCCCTTTCTTTTCTTAAAGAGGGGCAACCCAGGTAGTTTTTCAACGGCCTGCTAGTGCGGTGCGGCCACCAACCAGGTGGCCGTATGCCGCTGCAGATGCTGGGTCAGCGCGCCCAGCAGCTCGCCGCCGTTGCGCCAATGGTGCCAGTACAGCGGAATATCCAGCGGCCGCGCGGGCAACAGCTCCTGCAGGCTGCCGCGGGCCAGTTCCGCTTGCACCTGCAACTCGGGCATCAGTCCCCAGCCAAAACCCGCCTCGGCCAGGCGCACAAAGCCCTCGGACGAGGGACAGAGGTGATGGAGAAAGCCGCCCTCAACCCCCAGGGCGGCTAGATAGCGATGCTGCAGCTGATCGTCCGGGCCAAAGACGATCGCCGGCGCCTGGGCCAGCGCCGTCGTCGTCACCCCCTGGGGAAAATGCCGGGCGATAAAAGCCGGGCTGGCCAAGGCGCGGTAACGCATGGCGCCCAGACTCAAGGCCCGCGCCCCCGCTACCGGGCGCTCGCTGGCGCATACGCAGGCCGCCACCTCACCGGCGCGCATGCGCTTGAGGCCGACGTCCTGATCCTCCACCAGCAGATCCAGCAGCAGCCGCTGCTGGGCGCAGAACTCGCCCACCGCCGCCGCCCACCAGGTCGCCAGGCTGTCGGCATTCAGGGCGATGCGCAGGCGCTCGGGCAGACCGCCCTCATCCAGCTCCGGCACCTGTCCCTGTAGATCGCGTTCCAGCAGACGCACCTGCTGCACATGGTTGAGCAGGCGCCGGCCGATTTCCGTGGGCGCCGGCGGCGTGGCGCGCACCAGCACCGGCTGGCCGACACGCGCCTCGAGCAGCTTGATCCGCTGCGACACCGCCGATTGCGACAGGCCCAGCACCTGTGCGGCCCGTTCGAAGCCGGCCTGCTCCACCACGGCGGCCAGGGCGGCGAGTAATTTGTAGTCGAACAAATAAGTATTCCTAATGAGCAATCAGCACTATTGATTTTTCTTATACAACCAAGAGCAGCAGACTGGCCAGCATTCAAAGAGGAGAACCCTTATGTGGCAAAGCTATGTGAATGGGCTGCTGGTCGCCGCCGGACTGATCATCGCCCTGGGTGCGCAGAATGCCTTCGTCCTGGCACAAAGCCTGAGACGCGAACATCACCTGCCGGTGGCCTTGCTCTGCGTGATCTGCGATGCCCTGCTGGTGGCCGCCGGGGTCTTCGGCCTGGCCGCCCTGCTGGCGCAAAGCCCCGTATTGTTAGGGATCGCGCGCTGGGGCGGCGCGGCCTTTCTGCTCTGGTACGGTGCCCAGGCGCTGCTGCGCGCCTGCCGCCCGCAAGCCCTGAACCAAGCGGCCCGCACGGGGCCGCGCTCGCGCCGGGCGGTGTTGCTGAGTGCATTGGCCGTGACCCTGCTCAACCCCCACGTCTATCTCGACACCGTGCTGCTGATCGGCTCCCTCGGCGCCCAACAGAGGGTACCCGGGGCCTACGCCATAGGCGCGGCCAGCGCGTCCTTGATCTGGTTCTTCTGCCTGGCCCTGGGCGCGGCCTGGCTCGCCCCCTGGCTGGCCCGCCCGAGCACCTGGCGGCTGATCGATCTGGGCGTGGCGTCGATGATGTTGAGCATTGCCTGGCAGCTGCTGAGCAATCCCCAAATGCTCTGAGAACCTGTTTACGATCTGCTGCGCGTCGGCCATCCGGCGTTAAAAACAGCCTCGGAAAGCCGCTTGCGGCTAACGCGCTTCAGCGCGACCCGAAGGGCGAGTGAAACGAGTAATGCTCATTTACAACCCGTAAACCGCGCTTCCTCGCCGCTTTGACCAGCCGAAGGCTGTTACTACGTAGCGCCTTGTCTGGTTCTAGCCCGCGAGATCGTAAACAGGCTCTAAGCCCGCCTCAAGACCGAGGCCTGTCGTTGTTTTTCCACACAGTTGCCGCGTGTTTAAGCCGCGGGCCCGGTGCTATGATTCAGGGCTCGCGGCACAAAGAGATAACTCCCGCCGCTGATATGGCCGCCCGTGATCGGCTTCGCGAACACCGCACCTGACCTGATTAGGAGATCAACCATGGCTTTCGAATTGCCGCCACTGCCTTACGCTTATGATGCTCTGCAGCCGCACATCTCCAAGGAAACCTTGGAATACCACCACGACAAGCACCACAACACCTACGTCGTAAACCTGAACAACCTGGTGCCAGGCACCGAGTTCGAAGGCAAAACCCTGGAAGAAATCGTCAAGACTTCCTCCGGCGGCATCTTCAACAACGCCGCTCAAGTCTGGAACCACACCTTCTACTGGAACTGTCTGGCGCCTAACGCCGGCGGCCAACCGACCGGTGCCCTGGCTGAGGCGATCAACGCCGCCTTCGGTTCCTTCGACAAGTTCAAGGAAGAGTTCAGCAAAGTCTCCATCGGCACCTTCGGTTCCGGCTGGGGCTGGCTGGTGAAGAAGGCCGACGGTTCCCTGGCTCTGGCCAGCACCATAGGTGCCGGTTGCCCGCTGTCCAGCGGCGACACTCCGCTGCTGACCTGCGACGTGTGGGAACACGCTTACTACATCGACTACCGCAACCTGCGTCCGAAGTATGTAGAAGCCTTCTGGAACCTGGTTAACTGGGACTTCGTAGCGAAAAACTACGCCGCCTAAGTACCCGCGTTACAGCACAAAAAACCCGGCCTCGCGCCGGGTTTTTTGCGGCTTGCGCCAGCCTTCCCGGGCCCGCTTCGGCAACGCCTGCCGCTAGCGAGCCGCCAGCCTCGGCGCGCATCGCCAGGCCGTAAAGGGTTAAGCCGAACCGCCGAATCCAGCACTGCAGCCACACAAGTTTTCGCCCCGACGAAAAGCGTTAAGCGCTGCTCAAGCCGGACCAGACAGCTACCGATACACTGTTAAGCACTGTCATCTGCAGCAAGGCTCGCGGCCTAACCGCGCGGCCAAGTTGTTCGACACACTTTGCTAATGGCCCTTTGACTGCAAGCACGACTTTGCCAATACTCAGTAACGTCTGGCGCCTACGGCCTCGAACAAGGAACCACCACTTGAAGCTGGAACTCAAAAACAGCTTGTCTCTGAAGTTGCTGCGTGTGGTGCTGCTCTCGGCGCTGGTCGTTGGCGTGGTTCTGAGTTGCGCACAGATAGTCTTCGACGCCTACAAGACCCGTCAGGCCGTGGCCAACGATGCCCACCGCATTCTCGGCATGTTCCGCGATCCCTCGACCCAGGCGGTCTACAGCCTGGACCGCGAAATGGGCATGCAGGTGATCGAAGGCCTGTTCCAACACGAATCGGTGCGCATGGCCGCCATCGGCCACCCCAACGAACCCATGCTGGCGGAAAAATCCCGCGAGCAAGTCGACATGCCTACCCGCTGGCTGACCGACCCGATCCTCGGCAAAGAACAGAACTTCACCACCAAACTGGTCGGCCGCGGCCCCTACAGCGAATACTACGGCGACCTCAGCATCACCCTCGACACCGCCCCCTACGGCCAGGACTTCGTCACCAACTCGGTGATCATCTTTATCTCCGGAGTCTTGCGCGCCATGGCCATGGGCCTGGTGCTCTATCTGGTCTACCACCTGCTGCTGACCAAACCCCTGTCGAAAATCATCGAGCACCTGACCAACATCAACCCGGATCGTCCCAGCGAGCACAAGCTGCCGATGCTCAAGGGCAACGAGAAGAACGAACTGGGCCTGTGGATCAACACCGCCAACCAGCTGCTCTCCTCCATCGAACGCAACACCCATCTGCGCCGCGAGGCGGAAAACAGCCTGCTGCGCATGGCCCAGTACGACTTCCTCACCGGTCTGCCGAATCGCCAGCAGTTGCAACAGCAACTCGACCAGATTCTCGAAGACGCCGGCCGCCTGCAACGCCGGGTCGCGGTGCTGTGCGTCGGCCTGGACGACTTCAAGGGCATCAACGAACAATTCAGCTACCAAACCGGCGACCAACTGCTGCTGGCCCTGTCCGACCGCCTGCGGGGCCACAGCGGCCGTCTCGGCGCGTTGGCCCGTTTGGGCGGCGACCAGTTCGCCCTGGTTCAGGCCGATATCGAGCAGCCCTATGAGGCCGCCGAACTGGCGCAGAGCGTGCTGGACGACCTGGACATCCCCTTCACCCTGGACAACCAGGAAGTGCGCCTGCGCGCCACCATCGGCATCACCCTGTTCCCGGAGGACGGCGACAGCACCGAAAAGCTGCTGCAGAAAGCCGAACAGACCATGACCCTGGCCAAGAGCCGCTCGCGCAACCGCTACCAGTTCTATATCGCCAGCGTCGACAGCGAAATGCGCCGCCGCCGCGAACTGGAAAAGGACCTGCGCGAAGCCCTGGCGCTCAACCAGCTGCACCTGGTCTACCAACCCCAGGTCGACTACCGCGACCACAGCGTGGTCGGGGTCGAGGCGCTGCTGCGCTGGCAACACCCCCAGCATGGTCTGGTACCGCCGGATCTGTTTATCCCGCTGGCCGAGCAGAACGGCACCATCATCCCCATTGGCGAATGGATTCTCGACCAGACCTGCCGCCAGCTGCGCGAATGGCATGACCAGGGCTTCACCGAGATGCGCATGGCGGTCAACCTGTCCACCGTGCAACTGCACCACGCCGAGCTGCCACGGGTGGTCAATAACCTGATGCAGATCTACCGCCTGCCGCCCCGCAGTCTGGAGCTGGAAGTCACCGAAACCGGCCTGATGGAAGACATCAACACCGCCGCCCAGCACCTGCTGAGCCTGCGCCGCTCCGGCGCGCTGATCGCCATCGATGACTTCGGTACCGGCTACTCCTCGCTGAGCTACCTGAAGAGCCTGCCGCTGGACAAGATCAAGATCGACAAGAGCTTCGTCCAGGACCTGCTGGAAGACGAAGACGATGCCACCATAGTGCGCGCCATCATCCAGCTGGGTAAGAGCCTGGGCATGCAGGTGATTGCCGAAGGGGTGGAAACCGCCGAGCAGGAGGCCTATATCATTGCCCAGGGCTGCAACGAAGGTCAGGGCTACTTCTACAGCAAGCCGCTGCCAGCC
>NZ_JAUYNP010000149.1 GCF_030696055.1 Pseudomonas sp.
GCAGGCTGCTGACCCCGCGCAGGGCGAAGTCGCGCAACGGGTTGGACAGGGCGAACAGCTTGACGAAGGCCGGTTTGTTCAGCAGCAGGCAGAAAGTAACTTCGCCGGCCAGGTGCTCGGTGCGGGTGGCGCGCTCGCCGATCAGCGCGGCCAGGGGGAAGCACTCGCCCGTGCCGATCTCGAAAGTGGTCTCAGTGCCGCGGCGCGCCGAGTGCGGCCGTTGGCCCTGCACCCGGCCCTGCTTGACGATATAGAAGTGTTCAACCGGGCCGTCGCTGGGCTTGATGATGCTCTCGCCGGCGCCGTAGAAGCGCAGCTGGCAGTGCTCCACCAGATAGGCCAGGTGGGCGCTGTCCATCTGCTTGAACGGCGGGAATTTGCGCAGAAACTCCAGGGTGCCCTGGATGTTCTGCAACACCGCGGTCTTACCGGCCTGGGCGAAGGCGTCCGCTGTGCTCATAGGCGGCCTCGACGATTCTCATACTGAGCATGTTCGGCCGCCGTGGCCGCGCGGGCCATTGGACCTAAGTCTAGGATCGGCGCGTTAGGGGCGGTGGCAGAGGCTTTGTGCGCTGTAATATGGCCGGGTTTTTTGCGCAGAAAGCCGCAGATATTGCCTGGATCTGCAGGTAAATCACGTTTTCAGCGGCGCTGCCCAGGAAGGGTGCGACTAAAGCCCGGGCCTGCACTAAAGTGAATTGCACATGGCAGAGGGAGGGGGGTGCATGCGTTGGGTAATCTGCTTGGCCTGGTATTTTAGTGCCGCCGTCCAGGCCGCCGAGCCTATGCAGGCGGCCCTGGACGAACTGCAGCCCAGTTCGCTAACTGCCACCGAGCAGCGCGCCGAGCTGCAATGGTTTGTCGAGGCCGCCAAGCCTTTTCAAGGCGTGCAGGTGCGGGTGATAGCCGAGCGCATCGCCACCCATTGGTACGAGGCCAATGTGCTGGCGCCCATGTTCAGCCAGCTCACCGGCATCCGGGTGATCCACGAGATCAGCGGCGAAGACGATGTGGTCAACAAACTGCGCGCGCAGCAGCAGACCGGCTTGCCGCTGTATGACGCCTACGTCAGCGACAGCGACCTGCTGGGCCAGCATTTCCGCGATAACCAGGTGCTGGTGCTTTCCGACTTTATCCAGGGCGAGGGCGCCAGCGTCAGCTTACCCAGCCTCGATCTCGACGACTTTATTGGCCTGCCCTTCGTCACCGCGCCGGATGGCAAGCTCTACCAATTGCCCGATCAGCAGTTCGCCAACCTCTACTGGTACCGCCAGGACTGGTTCGCCCGCCCGGAACTGCGCCAAGCCTTTCGCGAGCGCTACGGCTACGAGTTGGACGTGCCGCAGAACTGGACGGCTTACGAGGACATCGCCGCCTTCTTTAGCGAGCAGGTGCGGGAAATCGACGGCCAGCGGGTCTATGGCCATATGGATTACGGGGCTTTCGACCCCTCGCTCGGCTGGCGCATTTCCGATGCCTGGCTGGGCATGGCCGGGGTGGCCGACCTGGGCTCGCCCAACGGCCTGCCGGTGGATGACTGGGGCATTCGCGTCGAGGGCTGCCAGCCGGCCGGCGCCAGCATGGCCCGCGGCGGCGCGCTGGACAGCCCGGCCGCGGTCTATGCGCTGCAGCGCTATATCGACTGGCTGAAACGCTACGCGCCGCCCGAGGCGCAACGCATGACCTTCAACCAGGCCGGCAATGTCGCGGCGCAAGGCCAGGTGGCCCAGCAGATCTTCTGGTACACAGCCTTCACCTCCGACTACACCCAGCCGGACAGTGCGATGGTGGATGACGAGGGCAAGCCCAAGTGGCGGGTCGCGCCTTCGCCGCGCGGCGCCTATTGGCGCGAGGGCATGAAGTCCGGCTATCAGGATGTCGGTGCCTGGACCCTGCTCAAGGCCACTCCGCTGAAACAGCGCCAGGCCGCCTGGCTGTACGCGCAGTTCGTGGTGTCCAAGTCGGTGTCGCTGCGCAAGACCCTGGTGGGCCTGACGCCGATCCGCCGCTCGGACCTGAACTCCCCGGCCCTGCTCGCCGCCGCGCCCAAGCTCGGTGGGCTGATCGAGTTCTACCGCAGCCCGGCGGCGCAGCGCTGGACCCCGACCGGGGCCAATGTGCCGGACTACAGCGGCATGGCCAACCTCTGGTGGCGCCATCTGTACCCGGCGGTCAGCGGCCAGCTCCGCGTGGGACAAGCCATGCACAACCTGGCGACGGCCTTCGACCAGCATCTGCAGCAGGTCGGCCAGCGCCAGCGGCATGCCTGCGCGCCCAAACTGAACCCGCCGCGGGAACCCGCCTACTGGTTGCAACAGGGCGCTGCGCCCTGGCCGCAGCTGAGCGATGAGCGCCCGGCGGGGCGCACCCTGCCCTATGAGGAGGCCCTGCGTGCCTGGGATTAGGATTCGCCTGATTGGTCTGTTGCTGGCGTTGCTTAGCCTGCCGCTGCAGGCCGAGGTGCAGCTGTTTGCCTGGGAGCGTCCGCCGCTGGTGCAGCAGGGCGCCGATGGCCGCGGCGCGGGGTTGGTGCCGGAACTGGCCGCCGAGCTGTTCCGCCGTGCCGAAACCTCCTACCAGCTGCGTTTTATGCCCTTGCAGCGGGCGCTCAAACAGGTGCAGCAGCAGCCGAACAGCTGCGTGCTGCTGGTGGAGCGTCAGCAGGAGCGTGAGCCGAGCTATGTGTGGATAGGCCCGGTGTTGATTTCCCGCCTGGGCCTGTATGCCCGTGCCGATGACAACCTGCAGCTGTTGAGCCTGGAGCATGCACGGGGCCTGAGCATCCTCAGCCATCAGGGCTCGGGCGCCGGCGAATACCTGCAGGGAGCGGGTTTGCAGGTGCTCTATTCGAATAACGAAGCGCTCAACCTGAGCATGCTGCAGCGCCAGCGGGCGCGGCTGTGGGCGACCAGCTCGGCGGTGGCGCGGGCCCGCGCGGTCAATCCGCCGCTGCGTGAGGTGCTACCGTTTCTGACCCTGATGGAGGACATCGCCTGCCACCCGCAACTGGATGCGCCACTGCTGCAACGGCTGCAGACGGAGTTGCGGCAGATGTATGTGGAGGGTTGGGTGCAGGCTTTGTACCAGCGTTATGACGTCAGTTTGTATTAGCCGCGGAATGTGGCGGCTGTAGGGGAGTAACCGAGTGCTACCGGGCTGTGGGTTGAGCCGCTGGCGGACTATTTCAGAGGTTCAAACAGAGGTGGATCATGGGCTCGCTTAAAACCATCCAGTCGCGCTATACCCTTATGTTTATTGCCTTTATCGCAGTGATCTTCCTGCTGACCGAGGAAGGCATCCGCCATTTCATCACCCCGCAACTGAAGGCCGCGGAAGAGCAGCTGGTGCTCGGCAAGGTCAACAAGATCGCCGAGACCATTCTCTTCGAACTGGCCAAGGTCGAGGCGCAGTCGCGCAGCATCACCCAGACCGTGCCCCTGCTCGACAGCGCCAGCATCGACCTGGTGGTGCCCGGCCTGGTCGACCAGTACGGCGACCCCAAGGTGTTTGGCGGCGGCATCTGGCCGTTGCCGCAGAAGCGCTCCGAGCGCGACAAGCACAGCACCTTCTTCCACCGCGACGGCAGCGGCAAGATGACGGTGAACACCTACTGGAACTCCGAGGAGTCGCTCAAGTACTACGAGCAGCCCTGGCACCGCAGCGGCATGCAGGCGCCGCGCGGCCAGTGCGCCTGGGCCGCGGCCTACAAGGACGACGCCAGTGCCCAGCCACGCACCAACTGCGCCATGGCCATCAGCAAGGACGGCGCGCCCTTCGGCGTGTCGACCATCGACGTGACCCTGGGCTTCTTCAACAACCTGGTGGCCGAGAAGGAGAAGGAAATCCAGGGCGAGGTGATGATCGTCGAGCCGGACGGCAAGGTGCTGAGCAACCAGGCGCGCATCAATGGCGAGATAGTGCTGAAGAACGTGTCTGAGCTGGCCGGCCAGTCGCCGTTCGTCGCCGAGATCCACCGCAGCCTGGGCCAGCTCGGCGGCTCGGCCCTGCTCAAGCAGGAGTACCAGGGCAGCGATGGCAGTGACTGGACCTTCTTCCTCCAGCCCATCGAAGGCACGCCCTGGCTGCTGGCCGCCGCGTTGCCGAGCCGGCTGCTGACCGAGAACAGCAGCGAGGTGCTGCAGACCCTGGCCATGCTGCAGATTCCCATGGTGGTCCTGCTGCTGGGGATGATGCTGTTTTCCATCCGCCAGTTGATGCAGCGCCTGCACCTGCTGCGCGGCAGCATCGATTCGCTGTCGGCCGGCGATGCCGACCTGACCCGGCGCATTGCCCTCAAGGGCGAGGACGAGATGGACGCGGTGGGGCGCTCGGTGAATGACTTTATCGCCTACCTGCAGGCCATGATCGCCGACGTCGGCAAGGCCACCGCGGTGATCGCCGACGAGCTGCGCCAGCTGCAGCAGCAGTCGCGGCATACCAACGAGGTGCTGGCGCGCCACGCCAACGAAACCGACCAGGCGGTGACCGCCATCACCGAGATGAGCTCCACCGCGGACAGCGTGGCACAGAGCGCCACCGAAACCGCCAGCTTCACCCGCACCGCCAACGACAATGCCGAGAAGTCCAAGCTGGTGGTGGCCGAAGCTTCCAGCAGCGTGCTGGCCCTGGTCGATGAGGTGGCGCGCGCCACCGAGCGGGTGCAGGAGATGCAGCAGGACGCGCAACGGATCAATGACGTGCTCGGGGTGATTGGCGCGATCGCCGGGCAGACCAACCTGCTGGCGCTCAACGCGGCCATCGAGGCGGCCCGCGCCGGTGAGCAGGGCCGCGGTTTTGCCGTGGTCGCTGACGAGGTGCGCGCCCTGGCCGGGCGTACCCAGCAGAGCACCTCGGAGATCAACGAGATGCTGAGCAAGCTGCAGCAGGGCGTCGGCTCCGCGGTGCAGGCCATGGAACAGACCCGGGCCAGCTGCCAGGCCACTGCGGACACCACCTCGCGGGTCAACGTCGGCCTGGATGATATGGCCTCGGCGGTCAGCCGCATCCATGACCTCAGCGCGCAGATCGCCACCGCCGCCGAGCAGCAGAGTGCGGTGACCGAGGAGATCAACCAGAACATGGTGGCGATCCGGCACATGGTCGACGAGCTGGTCAACAGCGGCCAACAGGCCGACAAGAGCACCGAGGCGCTGCTGGAGTCGAACAATCGCCTGGTGCAGCTGGTCAACCGCTTTAAGGTGAAATAGCAGGCATAAAAAAACCGCCCAGAAGGGCGGTTTTTTCACTGCAGCCGCGGATTACAGGCCGTTCTTGGCCTTGCTCTTTTCCTTGAAATCGCGGCGGCGGCGGTGCAGGACCGGCTCGGTGTAGCCGTTCGGCTGCTTGGCGCCTTCGACCACCAGCTCCAGGGCAGCCTGGAAGGCGATGTTGCTGTCGAAGTTCGGTGCCAGCGGACGGTACAGCGGGTCGCTGGCGTTCTGCCGGTCAACCACCGGCGCCATACGCTTGAGGCTGGCAACGATCTGCTCTTCAGTGGCGATGCCATGACGCAGCCAGTTGGCCAGCAGCTGGCTTGAGATGCGCAGGGTAGCGCGGTCTTCCATCAAGCCGACGTCGTTGATATCCGGCACCTTGGAGCAGCCGACGCCCTGGTCGATCCAACGCACCACGTAACCGAGGATGCCCTGGGAGTTGTTGTCCAACTCGTTCTGCACTTCTTCGGCGGTCCAGTTGGTGTTCGGCGCCAGAGGTATGCTCAGGATGTCGTCGATGGAGGCGCGTTCACGCTTGGCCAGCTCGGCCTGACGGGCGAACACATCGACCTTGTGGTAGTGCAGGGCGTGCAGTGCGGCCGCAGTCGGCGACGGCACCCAGGCGGTGTTGGCGCCGGCCAGCGGGTGCATGATCTTCTGCTCGAGCATGGCGGCCATCAG
>NZ_JAUYNP010000154.1 GCF_030696055.1 Pseudomonas sp.
GAGCCAGACAGGCCCGTGATCACGATCAGCTTGTCGCGCGGCAGGGTCAGGTCGATGTTTTTCAGGTTATGGGTGCGCGCACCCCGGATCACAATCTTGTCCACAAACAACGGCCTCGCATGGCGGGCGGAAAACCACCGAGTATAGGGCCGGGGGCCAGGCGCGGCAAAGCGTCACTGCTGTGCCGTAACCGGCGAGGCTTAGGGGCTGTTGATGTTTCGATGCGGCCGTGACGGAGGTCCATTTGGCGCAGAACCAGGCACGAGGCGCGTAGTGTGGCTCCACATAAGCGCCGAGTAACGCAGTGCTGCGCCAAATGGACCCCGTCCCTTCGGGTTGTGCGGCAAATGGCACCTGGCGGCGTTGCAGGACTTGGCAAGGGAGCACCATTCCCGGCGTCCTGCGCCTTGCCTGGTGCCATTTGCCACAGCAACGCGGCTCGCCGCGAAGCGTCAACAGCCCCTATAATCGCCGCCTATTTCGACAAGGCATTTCCCATGCACGATCCGCACAACGAGCGCATGAGTGGCGGCGAGACCCGCGCGGCCTGTGGCCTGGCGCTGGTCTTCGCGTTCCGCATGCTCGGTATGTTTATGGTGTTGCCGGTGCTGGCGACCTATGGCATGGAGCTGCAAGGCAGCACGCCGGTCTTGATCGGCTGGGCCATAGGCGCCTACGGCCTGACTCAGGCCTTCCTGCAGATTCCCTTCGGTATGCTTTCCGACCGCATCGGCCGGCGTCCGGTGATCTATGTCGGCTTGCTGATCTTTGCCGCGGGCAGCCTGTTGGCGGCCAATGCCGACTCGATCTGGGGCGTGATCGCCGGCCGCGTGTTGCAGGGCGCCGGGGCGATCTCCGCGGCGGTGATGGCGCTGCTGTCGGATCTGACCCGCGAACAACATCGCACCAAGGCCATGGCCATGATCGGCATGAGCATCGGCCTGTCGTTTGCCGTGGCCATGGTGGTCGGCCCGCTGCTGACCCGCGCCTTCGGCCTGTCCGGCCTGTTTCTCGCCACCGCGGCCATGGCCCTGCTGGGTATCGCCATAGTCGCCGGTATGGTGCCGCGCGCGGCCTGCCCGCTGCAGCACCGCGAGTCCGGGGTGGCCAAGCAGGCGTTGTTGCCGACCCTCAAACATCCCGACTTGCTGCGCCTGGACTTCGGCATCCTGGTATTGCACGCCATCCTGATGGCCAGCTTTATCGCCTTGCCTCTGGCGTTGGTGGAGCAGGGCGGGCTGGCCAAGGAAGAACACTGGTGGGTCTACCTGACCGCGCTGCTGGTGGGCTTCTTCGGCATGGTGCCGTTTATTATCTATGGCGAGAAGAAGCGCCGGATGAAGCATGTGCTGCTCGGCGCGGTGACGGTGTTGCTGCTGTGCGAGCTGTTCTTCTGGTGGTTCGGCACCAGCCTGCGCGCCCTGGTGCTGGGCACCGTGGTGTTCTTTACCGCCTTCAACCTGCTGGAGGCCTCGCTGCCCTCGCTGATCAGCAAGGTGGCCCCGGCCGGCGGCAAGGGCACGGCCATGGGCCTGTACTCCACCAGCCAGTTCCTCGGCGCGGCCGTGGGCGGCATTTTCGGTGGCTGGCTGTACCAGCACTACAGCCTGTCGGGAGTCTTTGCGGGCTGTGCCCTGCTGGCTCTTTTTTGGTTGGTCTTTGCTGTTACTATGCGCGAACCGCCTTATGTCTCCAGCCTGCGTCTGCCGCTTTCAGCGGCGGCATTGCAAGAAGTGGGGCTGGCCGAGCGTTTACAGGCAGTGCCCGGAGTGGCGGATGCCGTGGTGGTGGTTGAAGAAGCCGCCATCTATATCAAAGTGGATACCCAACAATTGGACCGCATGTCCCTTGAGCGCCTGATCGAACCGGCGCCAGTGACCTGCTGAAAGCTTAGGAGAACGTTATGGCCCGTGGGGTTAACAAAGTCATTCTGGTCGGTACCTGCGGACAGGACCCGGAAATCCGTTACCTGCCCAGCGGCAACGCGGTCACCAACCTGAGCCTGGCCACCAGCGAACAGTGGACCGACAAGCAGACCGGGCAGAAGGTCGAGAAGACCGAGTGGCATCGTGTGTCGCTGTTCGGCAAGGTGGCCGAGATCGCCGGCGAGTACCTGCGCAAGGGTTCGCAGGTGTACATCGAGGGCAAGCTGCAGACCCGCGAGTGGGAAAAGGACGGCATCAAGCGTTACACCACCGAAATCATCGTCGATATGCAGGGCACCATGCAGCTGCTCGGCGGCCGTCCGGACAACGCCGGTGGCGATTCCGCGCCGCGTCAGCAGCGTCCGGCCCCGCAACGCGAGCCGCAGCAGCAGGCGCCGCGTCCGGCTCCGCAAGCCGCCGCTCAGCCGGCGCCGGATTTCGACAGCTTCGATGACGATATCCCCTTCTGATCTGACGATTTGTCGGTAGGAATCCAAGGCCCCTAGCTTGCTTAGCTAGGGGCCTTTTTCTTTGCGCGGCTATTGGCCAAGGCTAAGGGCGCGCCAGGTCTCGGTTCCGGGCAGCGTTTAGCGCACGGCCTGCAAAGTGCGCGCCGCGGCTTGCAGCTGCAGCCAGGCGACCAGTTCGCCCAGCTGCGCCGAGGGCGCCGGGCGTTCGGGGTAGACCAGGAAATAGGCGTCGCCGGTGCGCACCTTCAGCTCGAAGGGGGTGGCCAGGCGTCCGGCGAGCAGATCCTCGCCGATCAGCGACCAATCGCCTATGGCCACGCCCAGGCCCTGGGAAGCGACCGACATGGCCAGATCCAGGGTGTCGAAATGCTGGCCCTTGCCGATGCCGGCGATCTTGGTGTCGGCGGCCTTTAGCCAGGCCTCCCAGTCGCGCTCGTCGCGGGTGGGGTGCAGCAGGGTGTGGCGCTCCAGGTCGGCCGGCTGGCTGAGCGGCAGCGGCCCGCTCAGCAGTTGCTGCGCGCAGACCGGGGTGAGCAGCTCGTCGAACAGATGGTGCGCCACCATGGCCGGGCCGGGTTGGCTGCCGAACACCACGGCGGCGTCGAATTCCTCGCTGCGAAAGTCCACCGAGTGCTGCACCGTGGTGGTCAATTCCACCGGCACGTCCGGCCGCTCCACCTGCCAGTGCATCAGTCGCGGCAGCAGCCAGCGCATCACGCAGGTGGGGGCCTTCAGTCGTAGTGCCTCGCGCCGCGCGCCGACCCGTTCCACTGCCTCGTCGATCAGGCCGAAGGCCTGCTGGATCTGCGGAAAGAGTTCGCGGCCCTGGGCGGTCAGGCTCAGCCCGCGTGCCTGGCGCTGGAACAGCGGGTAGCCGAGGTGGCTCTCCAGGCCGGCGATCTGCCGGCTCACCGCGCCCTGGGTGATATGCAGCAGTTCCGCCGCCCGGGTGAAATTGCAGCATTGCGCGGTAATCACGAAGGTATGCAGCGCAGGCAAAGGGGGGAGTCGTTTCATGGGCGCTCAGCTATGCAGTGAGGACATGCCTAGTATGACAAATTTTGCGTTGTCAGGCTGACCGTGTGGCGGTCAAATTGAGCCTCGTCTGCGCGCTATCACAGAGCCCCCCCGGTCTCCTATTCTTTTACGGTGACGCCCGGCGCTTGGCGCAGAGCCCTAGACTCAGTACAGGACAGATGAAGATGGCAACATGCGGCGAAGTATTGGTGCAATTACTCGAGCGTTACGGCGTCGAGCGGGTATTTGGTATTCCCGGTGTGCATACCGTCGAGCTTTACCGCGGGCTGGCGCGCTCGCCCATCGAACATGTCACGCCGCGCCATGAGCAGGGCGCCGGTTTTATGGCCGACGGCTATGCGCGCACCAGCGGCAAGCCGGGGGTGTGCTTTATCATCACCGGTCCGGGCATGACCAATATCGCCACGGCCATGGGCCAGGCCTACGCCGACTCGATCCCCATGCTGGTGATCTCCAGCGTGCAGGCGCGCAGCCAGCTCGGCGGCGGGCGCGGCAAGCTGCATGAGCTGCCGTCGCAGCGCAATCTGGTGGCCGGGCTCTCGGCCTTCTCCCACACCCTGCTGTCCGCCAGCGAGCTGCCGGCCGTGCTGGCCCGCGCCTTTGCCCAGTTCCAGGCGGCGCGGCCGCGCCCGGTGCATATCGAGATCCCGCTGGATGTGCTGGTGGAGGAGGCCGATGAGCTGCTGGCCAGTCAGCCGATCAGCCTGGCCCGGCCCGGCGCCAACCCGTCGGCCATCGCGCAGATGGCCGGCCTGCTGGCAGGCGCCCAGCGCCCGCTGATCCTCGCCGGTGGCGGCGCTATCGATGCGGCGCCGGCCTTGGCCCGCCTGGCCGAACAGTTGCAGGCGCCGGTGGCGCTGACCATCAATGCCAAGGGCCTGCTGCCGTCGGCCCATCCGCTGTTGATCGGCTCGACCCAGTCGACCCTGGCGACCCGCGCGCTGGTGGCCGAGGCCGACGTGGTGTTGGCGGTCGGCACCGAGCTGGGCGAGACCGACTACGATGTGACCTTCGCCGGCGGCTTCGAGATCCCCGGCGCGCTGCTGCGCATCGATATTGACCCGGACCAGGCGGTGCGCAACTACCCGCCGGCCGTGGCGCTGGTCGCCGATTCGAGGATGGCGCTGGAAGCCTTGCACGGGGCGCTCGCCGCACAACCTTTGGCCGCCCGTCACGCCGACTGGGGCAGCGCCCGCGCCGCGCGCCTGCGTCAGACCCTCGAGGCCTCCTGGGATCTGCCCATGCGCGGGCAGACCGCCTTCCTGCGCACCGTGCTGGAGGAGCTGCCGGACGCCGTGCTGGTCGGCGATTCGACCCAGCCGGTGTACACCGGCAACCTGACCCTCAACCTGGAGCAGCCGCGTAGTTGGTTCAACGCCTCGACCGGCTACGGCACCCTGGGTTATGCCCTGCCGGCGGCCATAGGCGCGCTGTTGGGGGACCGCCGCGAGGGCGCGCAACGGCGTCCGGTGGTGTGCCTGATCGGTGACGGCGGCCTGCAGTTCACCCTGGCCGAGCTGGCCAGCGCGGTGGAGGCGCGCGCGCCGATCATAGTCCTGCTGTGGAATAACCAGGGCTACGAGGAGATCAAGAAGTACATGGTCAACCGCGACATCGAGCCGGTGGGCGTGGACATCTTCACCCCGGACTTCGTCGGCGCGGCCAAGGCGCTGGGCTGCGCGGCGGGCTGGGCCAATGACGCCGAGGCGTTGCGCGTGGCCTTGCGCCAGGCCCGCGAGGCGCAGCGCCCGACCCTGATCGAGATCGACCAACAGGCCTGGATGAGTGAGGAAGCCCCATGCTGAGCACCGCAACCCCGCAGGACGGCGTGCTCGCCGGCCTGTATATCGACGGGCACTGGCAGCGCGGTGACGCCACGCTGCAGGTGATCAACCCGGCCACCGAGGAGGCGCTGGCGACTGTGGCCGGCGGCGATGCCGCGGCGGTCGAGCAGGCGGTGGCCGCGGCGAGTGCGGCTTTCCCGGCCTGGGGCCGCGGCAGCGGCGCCGAGCGTGGCGCCTGCCTGCGGCGCATCGCCGCCGGTGTCGAGGCGCGGCGCGAGCGCTTGATCGAACTGCAATCGCGCAACAACGGCAAGCCGCTGAGCGAGTCGGCCATCGATGTCGACGACGTGATTGCCACCTTCAACTATTACGCCGAGCTTGCCGAGGCCCTGGACGCCCAACAGGACAGCGCCGTGGCGTTGCCCAGCGCCGATTTCGCCGCTCGCCTGCGCCGCGAGCCCTGCGGGGTGGTGGGGCTGATAGTGCCGTGGAATTTCCCCATGGTGACCACCGCCTGGAAGCTCGCCCCGGCGCTGGCGGCCGGCTGTTGCGTGGTGTTGAAGCCTTCTGAAGTCACCCCGCTGGCGGAGCTGGAGCTGGCCGATATCATTGCCGCGAGCGGCCTGCCGAGCGGGGTGTTCAACCTGGTGTGCGGCACCGGCCTGGCGGTCGGCGCGCCACTGGCGGGGCATCCTGGGGTGGCCAAGCTGTCGTTCACCGGCAGCAACGCGGTGGGCGTGCAGGTCATGCAGCGCGCCGCCGAAACGGTCAAGGGCGTCAGCCTGGAGCTGGGTGGCAAGTCTTCGCTACTGGTGTTCGAAGATGCCGACCTGGACCTGGCCGTCGAGCTGGCCTGCGGCGGCGGTTTCTTCAACGCCGGGCAGATGTGTTCGGCGACCAGCCGGGTATTGGTCGCCGAGGAGTTGGCTGAGGACTTTCTCGCCCGGCTCAAGGCGCGCGTCGAGGCCATCCGGGTCGGCGATCCATTCGAGGCGGGCGTGGAGATGGGCAGCCTGGTCAACCAGGCGCAGTACCAGCGGGTCTGCCGGCATATCGCCCAGGGCCTGCAGGACGGGGCGCGCTTGCTGAGCGGCGGTGAGCGCCCGGCCGGCTTGCCCCGCGGCTACTTCCTGCGCCCGACCCTGTTCACCGAGGTGCCGCTGGACAGCGCCCTGTGGCGCGAGGAGATCTTCGGTCCGGTGCTCTGCGTGCGCCGCTTCGCCAGCGAGGAGGAGGCCATAGCCCTGGCCAACGACAGCGAGTTCGGCCTGGTGGCCAGCCTGGTCAGCCGCGATGCGGCCCGCGCCGAGCGCGTCGCCAATGCCTTGCAGGCCGGCACCGTGTGGGTCAACGCGCCCCAGGTGATCTTCCCCCAGGCCGCCTGGGGTGGCTACAAGCGGAGCAGCATAGGTCGCGAGTTGGGACCCTGGGGCCTGAGTGCCTTTCAGGAGCTCAAACACGTGATTCGCGCCCTGTAACAGGGCGCTCATGACCCGCGCATGCCTGCTTGTAAGGCATGCGTTTGGCGCATGGCTTCGATGACATTTTTTCGATTGTGGCACCCCCCGGGGCGCCGCAGGATGGCTCGGCCAGCCCAGCTCGCGGCAGCGCGAACGGGGCGGTCAAGCCAGGTTGAAGGGTTTATTCAGAGGGGGCGTCCGCGCTCCCGCAAACAGATAAAAACAAAAGGAAACTGTGATGAGCGAACACGATTTCAGCAGAAGACAATTCATCAAAACGGTAGGGGCCGCCTCGGTGGCAGCCGCGGCCTTGTCCTTCCCCTTTATCAAGGCCAGCGCCGGTGACATGCAGTTTCACGGCAAGACGCTGCGCCTGCTGACCTGGTCCGACGACACCGGCCTGGCCGCGCTGCGCAATATCGCCGCCACCTTCGAAGCCAAGACCGGCGCCAAGGTGATCGCCGACCGCACCGGCAGCACCTCGGAGATGGTCGCCAAGCTCAAGGCCGCCGGCGACCGCCCGCAGTACGACGTCATCACCCTGGCCGGCGTCGGTGCCGAAGGCCTGGCCAGCGCCGGCCTGCTGGAAAAGCCCGACCTCAACCGCATCCCCAACCTGCGCGACGTACCGCCGCAGTACCAGACCGGCGCGGGCGGCCATGGCATCGGCTATCTGCTGTGGTGCAACAGCCTGATCTACAGCACCCGCACCGTGAAAGAGGCGCCCAGCAGCTACGCCGCGCTGTGGGACAAGGACATGGCGCCGAACATTTTCCTGCCGCCGCCGAACTGGACCGAGGCCATGGACCTGATCATCATCGCCGCCAAGCTGGCCGGCGGTGACGAGCGCAACGTCGAGCCGGGCTTCAAGAAGCTCGCCGAGCTCAAGGAGCGGGTGGTTACCCTGGGCGAGAACCCCAACCAGATCGCCGAGCTGTTCCGCACCGGCTCGCTGGACATGGGCGGCCTCTATGCGCCAGCCTTCTTCCCCAAGCAGATCCGCGATCCGGCCTATGGCCTGGGCGCCACCTTCGGCATGCAGGAAGGCTTCTACACCGACCTGATGCTCTCGGTCATGCCCAAGCATCGTCCGGGCGACAGCGACCTGGCCCATGCCTTTATCAACCACTCGCTCGACCCGCTGGTGCAGGGCAAGATGGCCGAGGACATCTTCAACGGTCCGGTCAACGCCAAGGCGATCATCTCGGCGGAGGCGCGCAAGAGCCCGTATATCCTCACGCCGGAGCAGATCGCCGAGAAGGCCATCATGCACGACAACGCCTTCCTCGCCACGGTGCACGACCAGTGGATTCGTCGTTACACGGAGATCTTCTCTTCCTGACATAAATGCGCGGGAGGGTCCTCCAGCCCCTATCGCGAGCAAGCTCGCTCCTACAGGATTTACGCTGACCTTGTAGGAGCGAGCTTGCTCGCGATCGAGTGCGCAGCGCTCGCCTGTTGACTGCTTCGCTCTAACGAGACCATCGCAATGGAACACTCAACTCTGACCCGCCCGGTCGGCGCGGCGCCCCTGCGCCCGGCCAAGGCGCTTTCCCCGACGCTGCGCGGCTGGCTTTTCCTCTCCCCGGCCATGCTGTTTCTCGGCGTACTGATAGCCGCCAGCCTGCTGGTGCTGCGCATGAGCGTCGGCAGCAAAGGCGCGGAGTGGACCGGCTTCAGCCTGGCCAGCTACGCCCAGCTGCTCGAACCCTATTACCTGAAGTCGCTGCTGCTGACCCTGCGCCTGGCCCTGGTCAGCGCGCTGCTCGCGGTGCTGCTGGCGATTCCGGTGGGCTACTGCATGTCGCGCCTGCAGTCGCCCTTGCTGCGCCGGGTGTTCCTGGCCGCGGTGCTGTTGCCGCTGCTGGTCAACCTGCTGCTGCAGAGCTACGGCTGGCTGGTGATCCTCGGCCCGGGCGGGATGCTCAACCAGGCGCTGCTGGGTCTGGGCTTGATCGATCGGCCGGTGATGCTGCTGTACAACCAGACCGGCGTGCTGATGGGCCTGGTGCAGACCGCCTTCCCCCTGGCGGTGCTGCCGATCGCCAGCGCCATGCGCGGCGTTTCGCGCAGCTACGAGGAAGCCGCCGCCACCCTGGGCGCCAGTCGCCTGCAGGTGTTCCGCCAGGTGGTATTGCCGATGAGCCTGCCGGGCATCATCACCGCCGCCACCCTGGTGTTCGCCTATAACGCCAGCAGCTTCGTGGTGCCCTTGCTGCTCGGTGGCCGCCGCGTGCCGATGCTGGCGGTGATGGTGCATGACCAGATCGCGCCGCTGATGAACTGGCCGGCGGCCTCCGCCGCCGGGGTGGTGCTGATCGTCACCACGCTGGCGATCATGGCCTTCTCCGAATACATCACCGGCCGCCGTCGGCGTGCCCTGGAGGCTTCGCAATGAGCAACCCCTTCCGTAGCCGCGCCTTGCCGGGCGACACCGGTCGTTTCGCCATGCTGTTGTCCGGCTGCATTCTGCTGCTGGCCGTGCTGCCGATCCTGAGCATGATAGTGATGTCGTTCAGCGGCGCGGCGAACCTGGACTTCCCGCCCAGCAGCTACAGCCTGCAGTGGTACCGGGCGGCCTGGAACAGCTTCGTTTCGCCGGATGCGAGCGACGTGCTGAGCCTCGGCCAGGCGCTGACCACCAGCCTGCTGGTGGCCACCCTGAGCATGCTCGGCGCCACCCTGGTCGCGGTGCCGGCGGCCTATGCGCTGGTGCGCTGCGAGTTCCGCGGCAAGGCCGTGGCGCTGCAACTGATGGCGCTGCCGCTGGTGTTTCCCATGGTGGTGCTGGGCTTGGCCCTGTTGCTGGTGTTCGACAGCCTGCCGTTCCAGATGAACACCTCGCGCCTGGTGATCGCCCATGTGATTCTCGCCCTGCCGTTCGTGGTGAAAAACTGCACCGCGGCGATGCTGTCGATCGGCAGCGAAGTCGAGGAGGCCGCGCAGATGCTCGGCGCCTCGCCGCTGCGCGCCATAGTCGAGGTGGTGGTGCCGCTGATGAAATCCGGAATTCTCGCGGGGATGCTGTTGGCTTTTATCATCTCGTTCAACGAGTTCACCGTGACTTACTTCCTCTACAGCATCGACGTGATGACCGTGCCGATCTGGATGTACAGCCGCACCGTGTCGTCCCTCGACCCCACCGTTTTCTCCTTTGCCGTGCTGATAGTGCTGATCGACTTCGCCCTGATCTGGGCGCTGGAGAAGCTGGTCGGCGATGCGGGCGTTTCCTTTTAACGTGAAAGTCGCGCAGCGACGCCTCCCTTGTGCCCTTCTCCCTCAGGGAGAAGGTGGCGCGTCGCGCCGGATGAGGGAAGCGGGTTTGCCACGATAGCTTTCATGATTCTGGGCGCCACTCGTGGCATGCCCGTTGGTTATTTTGAGGTGAAGCATGACCGGATTAGTTCTTGAAAACGTCGAGAAGCACTATGGCGCCGCCTGCGCCGTGACGGATGTCAATCTGCACCTGCCGGAAGGCAAGCTGGTGTGCTTCCTCGGCCCCTCGGGCTGCGGCAAGACCACCTTGCTGCGCATGATCGCCGGCCTGGAAAGCCTCAGCGGCGGCGAGATCCGCCTGGATGGCCAGGACATCGGCCACACCCCGGCGCACCAGCGCAACTTCGGCATGGTGTTCCAATCCCTGGCGCTGTTCCCGCATATGACGGTCGGCGAAAACATCGCCTATCCGCTGAAATTGCGCGGGGTGAGCAAGGCCGATCAGCAGGCACGGGTGACCGAGTTGCTGCAACTGATCCAGTTGCAGGAGATGCTCGACCGCCCGGTGGCCAAGCTCTCTGGCGGCCAGCGCCAGCGGGTGGCGATCGCCCGGGCGATTGCCGCGCACCCCAAGCTGCTGCTGTTGGACGAACCGCTGTCGGCCCTGGATGCCAAGCTGCGTGAATCCATGCAGGTGGAGATTCGCCAGCTGCAACAACGGCTGAATATCACCACCATCCTGGTCACCCACGACCAGCGCGAGGCCATGACCATGGCCGATATAGTGGTGGTACTCGGCGAGCATCGGGTGCAGCAGGTCGGCACGCCGATCGAGATCTACCGCAACCCGGCCAATGCCTTCGTCGCCGACTTTATCGGCAGCGGCAACCTGTTCCCGGCTATCGCCCTGGGCAACGGCCGGGTCGGTCTGCCGGGTGGCGCGGCGATCCAGGTGCCGATCTGCCCGAGCATTCAGGCCGGCACCCCGATCAAGATGCTGGTGCGCCCGGAAGATCTGGCCCTGTCGCTGCCGCAGGCCACCGCCGGCAACCGCCTGCAGGGCACCGTGACCTTCGTGCGCGACAGCGGCGCGACCATCGAAACCACCATCGACTGTTCCGGCGTCTCCCTGACCGCGCTGAGCACGCCCAGTCAGGGCATCGGCCTGGCCATAGGCAACCCGGTGTCGGTGAGTATCCCGGCCGAAGCCTGCCGGGTACTAACCGCCTAAGTCCGCGCGCGGCCGCTCTGGAATTGGCCGGCGCAGGCGCTCTGCGCCGGAGGCGTCGCGCAGCTAGTGACGGCGAGCGCTGAAACCCGCAAAATGCCACTCTTTGGCGCTACGCCAGCGCCTAATTCCGTTCAAGCCAGGAGAGAGGCAGGGGGCGGGGCCAGCGAGGTGAGCGAGGGCGGGGTGGTTTGCCGCCGCGCTATCCGTTCACCGCAGCAAGAGGCCCGGCACCGTTGCGACACACCATGCAGATGCGCCTGATGTTACTGGGTGGCGGCAATGCCCTGGGGCAAGCGCTGATCCGCCTCGGGGCCGAGGAAGACATAGGTTTTCTCGCGCCGCGTCCGCCGGAAAGCGGCTGGGATGCCGCCAGCCTGACCCAGTTGCTGGACGAAACCCGTCCCGACGCCCTGATCAACCTCGCCTACTACTTCGACTGGTTCCAGGCCGAAGCGGTCAGCGAGGCGCGTTTTGTCGCCCAGGAACGGGCGGTCGAGCGCCTCGCCGAACTCTGCCAGCATCATTCCATTCGCCTGTTGCAGCCCTCCAGCTACCGGGTCTTCGATGGCGCGCGGGCCACCGCCTACAGCGAGAAAGAGGAACCGGCGCCCCTGGGCCTGCGCGGTCAGGCGCTGTGGCGGCTCGAGCAGCGGGTGCGTGCGACCTGTCCGCGGCATGTGCTGCTGCGCTTCGGCTGGCTGCTGGATGACAGCGCCACGGGGCTGCTCGGGCGCTTTCTGAACCGCGCCGAGCGTGATGAGCCTTTGCTGCTGGCCGATGACCGGCGCGGCAACCCGACCCCGGTCGACGATGCCGCACGGGTGATTCTGGCGGTGCTGAAACAACTGGATTGCCAGACGCCTTTGTGGGGCACCTATCACTACGGCGGCCACGAGGCGACCACCGCGCTGGCGCTGGGCCAGGCGGTGCTGAGCGAGGCGCGCAACTTCCGCAGCAATCTGCTCGAAGAGATCGGCGCCCAGGCGCACAGCACGCGCCCGGATGCCGCCGAAGAGCCGCAACACGCGGTGCTCTCCTGCAAGAAAATTCTGCATACCTTCGGTATCAAGCCCCGCGCCTGGCGCTCGGGGTTGCCGAGCCTATTGGATCGTTATTACCGCCATGTCTGAAGCTCCTACCACCCTGGTCACCGGCGGGGCCGGCTTTATCGGTTCCCATCTGGTCGATGCGCTGCTGGCCCAGGGACACCGCGTGCGGGTGCTGGACAACCTGTCGATGGGCAAGCTGGCCAACCTGGCCCTGGATAATCCGCGCCTGCAATTTATCCAGGGCGATGTGGCGGATGCGGCCTTGGTTGCACAGGCGGTCGAGGGCTGCACGGCCGTCGCCCACCTGGCCGCGGTGGCCTCGGTGCAGGCCTCGGTGGATGATCCGGTGAGCACCCACCAGAGCAATTTCGTCGGCACCCTGAATGTCTGCGAGGCCATGCGCCTGCATGGGGTCAAACGGGTGCTGTTCGCCTCCAGCGCGGCGGTCTATGGCAACAACGGCGAAGGCCAGGCGATTGCCGAGGACACCGCCAAGGCGCCGCTGACACCCTATGCCGCGGACAAGCTGGCCAGCGAGCACTACCTGGACTTCTACCGCCGCCAGCACGGCCTTACACCTGCGATCTTTCGTTTCTTCAATATCTTCGGCCCGCGCCAGGACCCTTCTTCGCCTTACTCCGGGGTGATCAGCATCTTCACCCAGCGCGCGCAGCAGGGCTTGCCGATCACGGTATTCGGCGATGGCGAGCAGACCCGCGACTTCTTCTATATCGGCGACCTGCTGGCGCTGCTGACCCAGGCACTGCAGATGCCGCAAGTGGTGGCTGGCGCGGTGAATGTCGGCTGGAATCAGGCCATCAGCCTGAACCGCCTGTTGGCGGAAATCGGCGACCTCTGTGGCGGCTTGCCCCAGGTTGCCTACCAGGCCCCGCGCGGCGGCGATATCCGCCACTCGCGGGCCGACATTCAACGCTTGCAGGCCAGTTACCAGCTGCCGCAGGCGACCGCCCTCGGCGAAGGTTTGCGCAGCTTGCTGGCGCAGTACTGATATAGGTTGCAAGCAAACCCCGGCCTGGACTGTAGGTTGGGCTGAGCTGCGCGAAGCCCAACAAGTCACAAATCGGCAAGGGTACGCCCGAATCATTGCCGTTGGGCTTCGTCGCTCGCTCCTCAATCCAACCTACGGCCTAGAACCTGTTCACGATCTCGCGAGCGAAGGTCAGGCAAGGCAAAAACAGGCGAAGAAGCGGAGTTTACGATTTGTAAATGAGCATTCTGAGTTTGTTTTTAACGCAGCATCACCGATGCGCAGCAGATCGTGAACAGGTTCTTAGAACCTGTAACCAAGGCCGAGCATATACACCAGCGGATCAACCTCCACATCGACCTTGACCTTGGCCCCCGCGAAGTGGGTGGTGCCGGTGGTATCGATGTCGATATAACGCGCCTGGGCGTTGAGCATCAGCTTGTCGGTCAGCAGATAGTCCATGCCCAGTTGCGCGGAGAGGCCCCAGGAATCCTGCATATCCAGGCCGCTGAAGCCTTTGTCTGCGGCTTCGCTGCTGAGCTTGGTGTCGAAGAACCAGGTGTAGTTGAGGCCCACGCCGGCATAGGGCTGGAAGGCCGAGGCGCTGTCCAGCGGGTAGTAGAGCAGGCTCAGGGTCGGCGGCAGGTGCTTGAGCTCACCCAGCTTGCCGTTCAGGCCGGCAAAGGCGCCGGGCATGCCTTTGACGCCCACATCATGGCTGAACGGCGTGGCCGCCAGCAGCTCGAGGCCGACATGGCTGGTCAGCAGATAGGCGAAGTTCAGGCCCAACTGGGTGTCGCTGTCGAGGGTGGCCCGGGTGCCCGCCACGTCGCTGTTCAGCGCGCCGACCCAGATGTCGCCGCTGCTTTCGTGCGGGTCGACGCTGATGGCGCCGGCGCGCAGGATGATGTCGCCCGCTTGGTAGGCCTGGGCCATTGGCGCGGCTACGGCCAGGGCCAGGGCCAGTAAAGAGGCGGTGAACAGTGATCTACGCATGTGCAGCTCCCATAAGCATCGGTTCGTATTTGGCTGAGCGCGATGCTAAGGCGGCGGAAAAATCACCTGTTGATCCAGCTCAATAAATTAGCCGGCTATCGAACTGGTTAGCAGTAGCGGCTCTGCATGCGCTGCGGCGCAACGAAAAAAGCCAGACTGAGCGTCTGGCTTTGGCGAGGTGGATATGGGATTTGCGTGCTACTTAGCTGTCCGGCACTTCGTAGGCGTAGATCTTCTCGGCCTGCATCTGGTAGCCGGCTTCGGCCAGCTCGCTGCTGCTCTGCTCGACCTTGAGCGGGCCTTCGATCCAGAACGGCTGGTACAGCGCATCGAGCAACACGCCCAGCTCGCTGGTGACATGCACTATCTGGTTGGACGGCGGTGGCGGCACATGGATGCAGGCGCCGAAGAAAGGCACCAGGAGAAACTCGGTGACCCGGCCCTCCTCGGTGACATCCAGCGGCACTATATAGCCCGGCAGCTTGACTCTCTGGCCATCCAGCGCCTTGACCACCGGCGCGGCGGGGGATTGCTGGGTGGCGGCGGGAGCACTTTCGGCGGCCAGGGTGTCGGCCAGTTGCGCGAGGTCGTGCATGGGCACGGGTTCCGTCACCTGCGCCGGCGCATCGGCCGGGACCATTTCCGTCCAGGTCAGCTCGCGCGGCTCTGTGGGCAAGAGCTCTGCGGCCAAGAGCGGGGCGGCCAGCCAGGGCGCGCTCAGGGCGACCAGTACAGCAATGAATGAAGGGCGGAACATGCGGCTACCTCGTAAAAAGAGTAAAGCGTCGGCGGCGCTATAAGCGGATCGACAGGCCGTCGGCCAACGACTGCCGATAGGCCCGCCAGGCCGGCACGCAACCCATCAGCAGGGCGGCCGCCAGAATAGCGCCGAGCAGCTTCCACTCATAGCCTGTCGGTGGCTTGAGCGGCAGATACAGGCCGTAGTTGGCCTGCACATGGCCCTGCGCCGCGGCTATGCCCAGGTACAGCAGCAACAGGCCGAGCAGCACGCCGGCCAGGGCCAGGGCGAAGGCTTCGAGAATCAGCAGGCTGGCGATATGCCAGGGCCGCGCGCCCACCGAACGCAGAATCGCCATTTCCCGCCGACGCTCGTTGAGGCTGGTGAGAATCGCCGTCAACATGCCGATCAGTCCGGTCAGCACCACGAACAGCGAGACCACGAACAGCGCCTGCTCCGCGGTGCCTATCAGGCTCCACAGCTCCTGCAGGGCGACGCCAGGCAAGATCGCCAACAGCGGCTCGCCGCGGAATTCGTTGATCTCCCGCTGCAGGCTAAAGGTGGCGATCTTGCTGTTCAGCCCCAGCAACATGGCGGTAATGGCTTGCGGCTGCAGGTCCAGGCTGCGTACCTGGGAGGCCGAGACCCTGGCCGCGCCACGGGCCGGCATGCCGTTCTGCCAGTCGATATGCAGCGCCTGCATGCCGGCCAGGGAGATATGCAGGGTGCGGTCCACCGGGGTGCCGGTGCGCGCCAGGATGCCGACCACCTTGAACGGCTTGTCGTCGTGCTTGACCAGGCTGATGCTGGCCACGCCATGGGCCAGCACCAGCTCCGCGCCCAACTGGTAGTTGAGCGACTGGGCCACTTCGGCGCCGAGCACCAGCTCGAAAGGATCCTCGGCAAAGGCGCGGCCGCTGGCCAGTTGCAGGCTCTGGCCGCGGGCATAACGATAATGCTCGAAATAGGCTGGACTGGTGCCCATCACCCGGTAGCCGCGGTGCGAGTCGCCGAGGGATATCGGGACGGCCCATTTGACCTGAGGGTGCGCGGCGAAGTGCTCGAAGCTGTCCCAGCGGATATTGTTGGTGGCATTGCCGATGCGGAACACCGAATACAGCAGCAGGTTCACGCTGCCTGAGCGGGCGCCGACTATCAGGTCGGTGCCGCTGATGGTATTGGCAAAGCTGGCGCGGGCTTCGCTGCGCACCCGTTCTACGGCCAGTAGCAGGCAAACGGATAGAGCGATGGCGAACACCGTCAGCCACGCGGTAAAGCGGCGGTTGCCCAGGCTGGCCAGGGCCAGACGCAGTAGGTACATCTTCAAATCTCCGTCAGGCGGGTGGCGCGGTTGAGTTCGGCCAGCGACAAGCTGCGGTCGAACAGGCGCGCCAGGCTCTGGTCATGGCTGACAAACAGTAGGCTGGAGCCGGCCTCGCGGCATTCGGCAAACAGCAGCTGGAGAAAGGCTTCGCGGGCATCGGCGTCCAGGGCCGAGGTCGGCTCGTCGGCGATCACCAGCTCCGGTTGGCCAATCAGCGCGCGGGCGGCGGCGACGCGCTGCTGTTGGCCGATCGACAGCTGATCGGCGCGGCGCTCCAGCAGGCCGGGGTCCTGCAAGCCCAGGTGGGCGAGCAGGGCGGCCGCGGCGTTGTCGACACTGCCGTGGCGCTGGATCGCCCGCTTGGCGCGCAGTCTGGAGAAGTGGCAGGGCAGTTCGACGTTCTCGCGTACCGAGAGAAACGGCAGCAGGTTGAACTGCTGGAAGATATAGCCGGTGTGGTCGACGCGAAAACGGTCGCGGGCGCCGGCCGACAGCGCGCTCAGCTCCTGATCGAGCAGCTGGATGCTGCCGCGCTTGGGCTGCTGCACCCCGCCGAGCAGGCCGAGCAAGGTGGTTTTGCCACTGCCGCTGGGGCCCTTGAGAAACAGGCTTTCGCCGCGCTGCAGAGTGAAGCTGGGAATATCCAGCAACTCGGTCTGGCCGGGCCAGGCGAAACCGAGATTGGACAGGCTGATCAGGGCTGAACTCATGGACAGGTGGAACTCATCTAGGCGGCCGGATTAACCCGGCCGATCGGCTGAAAGTGGGTTGGTTAGAAACTGAGGCTCGGCTGCGCCGGCGTCAGCTCCAGGCCCTGCTGGCCATTCGGGCCGATCAGTTGTACCTGAATTTTCTGGGTGGCGGGGAAACGCTTAAACAGCTCGCTGAGGTTGAGTTGTTTCAATTCATCAGGTTTCTGGCACTCCAGCTGATAGTGCGCATGGATATCGCTATGTTCGCTCTCGTGGTCATCGGCATGCTGTTCGTGTTCGTCGGATTTGGCCTCGGCGAATAGCGCGCTTTCCAGCTCCAGTTGGCTGACCGTGCAATCGCCCGCGGTCAGGCCGAATAGCGTCTGTGGCTCTTGCAGCTGGCGGCGCGCGGCGGCGACCTTGACCAGGTCGGCGGCGCTGTGGGCGGCATGCTCGAACCCCAGCAAGTTCATGGCCGGGCTTTGCAGCTCCAGCTCCAGAGCCTGGCCATCCAGCACCAGGTTAAGCTGGGCGGCGCCGTGTTCATGGGTGTCGAGGCTGCCATGCTCGGCATGTTCATGATCGTCTTCGCTGGCATGGACCGCGGCCAGGGGTAGCAGGGCAAAAGGTAGGGCAAGCAGCAGGCGGCGCATGGAGGTCTCCGAAAGGGTCTTAAACTGGCTGTTACGTTATAACAATTTTGTGTGTGCCTGGCCAGCCTCTCTTGGCGGTTTGTGGCTGCCGTGGGAGCATGCAAGCTGATTACAGTGGGGGTGGGATATGGTGCGAATTCGTGGGCAGATCGGTGCTTGGCCGGTGGACCTGACGGTCGAGCTGGAGGCACAGGATTGGGCGCAACTGGCGCAGCACATTGCGCCCACCCCAGTGGCCGAGGCCGCGCCAGCTATGGTGCCCGCTCCTGTGCCAAACGATGCGCTGTGGCAAAGCACGCTGGAGCTGTTGCGCCAGGCCGGGCAGATCGAGGGGCCGCAGCTGCTCGGGCAGTTGGCCGGGCTGGCGGGTAGCGAGGCGGCGGGCAAGCGCTTGCTGGTGCGCCTGCGCCATTGCGCCCAGGTGCGCATGGCGACAGGCGCGGATGCGCCCATCTATCACTGGGTCGGAGAGGGTGAAGTGTAGGTTGGTGCTGAGCCTGCGAAGCCCAACAGGGAGTGCCTGGCACTTCGCCCGGCGTCAGGCGTCCCGACTCATGGCTGTGCTCGGCTTCGCGGAACCCAGGGTGTTCGGCTAGCGAACGCGATGTTGGGCTTCGCCTGGCTCAGCCCAACCTACATTGCCGTTATCAATAAATCGCCTGATAGAGCTTGCGCCGGTAGGCGGTGACCAGCGGGTGCTCGTTACCCAGCAGGTCGAACACCTGCAGCAGGGTCTTGTGCGCCGCGCCGTCGGCGTAGTTGCGGTTGCGGATAAACAGCTTGAGCAGGGCATCCAGCGCCGGCTCGTAGTGCTGGCGGGCCAGTTGCTGGATCGCCAGTTGGTAGCTGGCTTCATCGTCCTCGGCGTTTTGCGCCAGGCGGGTCTTCAGGCTGGCGACTTCCGGCAGATCAAAGGCCTGGCGCAGAAAGGTCAGCTGGGCGCGGGCGCCGGCCAGGGCCTGTTTATGTTCATCGCCCTTTACCGCACCCAGTACCACTTCGGCTTCGCCCAGCTCGCCGCGTTCGGCCAGGCAGCGGGCGTAGAGGATCAGCGCGGCGGCATGTTCGTTGTTTTCCGTCAATAGCACTTTAAGCAGGGCTTCGGCGTCGGCGAAACGGCCTTCGCTGAATAGCGCCTGGGCCGCTTCCATGGGGTCGGCGGCGGCCGGCGCCGGCTCGGCGACATGGGGCCCCAGCATCTCGCGGATCGCCGATTCCGGCTGCGCACCGGTAAAGCCGTCGACCGGCTGGCCATTCTTGAACAAAACCACTGTGGGCAGGCTGCGGATGCCGAAGCGGGCGACTATGTCCTGCTCGATATCGCAGTTGACCTTGGCCAGCAGCAACTCGCCCCGGTAGCCCTCGGTGATCTGCGCCAGCAGCGGCATCAGCGCCTTGCAGGGTGCGCACCATTCGGCCCAGAAATCCACCAGCACCGGCTTGTGGAAGGAGTTCTCGATCACCAGTTGCTCGAAACTGGCGCTGCCTGCGATATCAAAAATATAAGGGGAGTCGCTCATGGTCGGTCTCGGCGGGGCGCATGTTGTGATGGGCGGGGGTGCGTGAACTATAAATGTGGGAGTTGCGTGCTGGATACAAGCCTGATTCCAGGAAGCCTGCTTAGGTGCGCTCGGCGTAATACAGACTGACCTGGCGAAACTCCGCGGGCTCGGCCAGATCCGGCCAGGTGCAGGCTTCCAGCAGGCCCAAGCGCCGATACAGCGGGTGCTGGAAATCGCGCACCCGTGAATCGGCGACCAGGGCCTGGCGGCCGCGGCTGAGGAACTGGTCGAGCAGCGGCAGGTTGGCGCGGTCGTACAGCACGTCGGCGACCAGGATCAGGTCGAAGCGATCGGCCTCCTGAAAGAAGTCCGCCGAGTAATGCAGTTCCACGCCATTTAGCGCGGCATTCGCCTGGCAAGCGGCAATCGCCAGTGGGTCGAGGTCGCAGGCCACCACTTCCAGGGCGCCGGCCTTGGCCGCGGCAATTGCCGCCACGCCGGAACCGGCGCCGAAATCCAGCACCCGCTTGTCGCGCACCCACTCGGGATGCTCGGCCAGCCAGCGCGCCAGCACCAGGCCGCTGGCCCAGCAGAAGCACCAGTAGGGCGGCTCTTCGAGGATGCGCCGGGTTTCCTCGGGGCTAAAGGCGCGGTGCATATTTTCGGCGTCGATCAGCCACAGCTTGAGTGCAGTGCCGGGCAGGGTTGCCGCGCTGAGCTGGGCGTCACCCAGTAACTCGCTGAGCGCAGCTTGCAAGGCTGCCGGTGCCCTCATGGCGCGGGCACCAGGCGCAGCGAGCCGAGGGATTGCGTCTCGGCGCGGCGAATAAGCTGCGGCGGCAGGCGCAGGATCAGGCTGCCGGACTGATGGGCGCGGCCATGCAGTTCGATGCGCTGGTGCTTGTTGAAGGTTTCCGGGTTGAACGGCAGGCGGAAGGGCAGCGAATTGCCCGTGGCGCGCAACTGGATATTGCCCAGCATGGCCTGGGGGCGGCCGCGTTGATCGACGGCGAGCAAGGCCAGCTCGACTTCAGCGGCGGCCGGCACACCCAGCAGGCTGCCGCTCAGCTCGCGCAGGTGGGCCGGCAGCGGGGCTATTTTGGCCTGCGTCTGGCTTGGTGCAGCTGGCGTGGGCAGCGGGGGCGCTGGGCTATCGCTGGCGCAGGCCGTCAGCAGGCCAAGCAGGCTAAGTAGAAGCAGCGGTCGAAACGACGTTTGGGCGTTTATCAAGGTAATCAGCTCCGCTGCTGTGGATGGGCGCCTGTATAGCGCAAAGTCCGCGGCTTGTCTTGCCTGCGGGATGCGCTACCATGGCGCCTTCGCGTCCAAGGTTGGCTTTCTCTATGCACTGTCCCTTCTGCGGTGCCAATGACACCAAGGTTATCGACTCGCGCCTGGTCGCCGAGGGCGAGCAAGTGCGCCGTCGGCGCGAATGCCTGGCCTGTGAAGAGCGCTTCACTACCTTCGAAACCGCCGAACTGGTGATGCCGCGCCTGATCAAACAGGACGGCAGCCGTCAGCCCTTCGATGAAGACAAGCTGCGTGCCGGCATGCAGCGCGCCCTGGAAAAGCGTCCGGTGAGCATAGAGCGGCTGGAAGCGGCCATCGCCCATATCAAGCACAAGCTGCGCGC
>NZ_JAUYNP010000157.1 GCF_030696055.1 Pseudomonas sp.
GTGCGGATTTCTGTTTGGCGCTGAGTTGGCTCACATGAGCCAGCCAGTGGTGAAAGGCTTGAGTATCCATGATGGGCAGACCTCACGAGCGGATGCCTGCCATAAAGCTTAGTCCTTGCAACACAGCCTTGGGACATAGCCTTATTAAAGGCGCTGCGCAGCAGTTCGGCCTGCTCGTCGAAGATTTTTCCCGCGCGCGGATCATCCTCGGCGAACAGCCGGCGCAGCTGCCGGCAGAGCTGACTCAGCTGCTCCTCGTCGACCGCCACAGCCGCCGCCAGCGCCTCGGGCAACTGCGCGGCGATGGCCGCGACCAGCGCCCCCAGGCTCTGCTCCAGTTCCGCCAGCACGGCGTCCAACTCATCGTGGCGAGCATCCTTCAGCGCGCTTTCCAGGTTCGCCGCCTGGGCCGCCAGGTCCGCCGCGCCCAGATTGCCGGCCAGGCCCTTGAGGCTATGGGCCAGCCGCTCGGCATGCTCCGTCTCGCCGCAGGCCAGGGCCCCACGCAGCTGCGCGGGAAAGTCGCCCTGGCTGCGGGCGAACTGGCCGAGCAGGCGCTGGTACAAGTCACGTTTGCCCAAGACCCGGCGCAGGCCGTTGGCCAGATCCACCCCGGGCAACTGCCAGTCGGCCTGGGCGTCCGGCTCCACCGTGGCCTGCGCTGCGCCGCGCGTCGGCAACCAGCGTTGCAGCGTTGCAGCGTCGCCCACAGCTCGTCGGGCTCGATGGGTTTGCCCAGGTGATCGTTCATCCCCGCCGCCAGGCAGCGCTCGCGGTCGGCGGGCATGGCATTGGCGGTCATGGCCACTATCGGCAGCGCGGCGAAGCGCGCCTCACGGCGCAGCGCCTCGGTGGTGGCGATACCATCCAGCACCGGCATCTGCATGTCCATCAGCACCAGGGCGTAATAGCCGTCGGCGTGGGCGCGCAGCCGCTCGAGGGCGATGCCGCCGTGCTCGGCCTCATCGATCTGCAGGCCACTCTCCTGCAGCAGGCCGCAGGCCACTTCGCGGTTCAGCTCGCTGTCTTCCACCAGCAACACGCGCTGACCGTCGAAGCTCGGCACCTGCTCGCCCGGCGACAGCGGCTCATGGCCTGCTCCACCGCCGGCGCCGCCCAGGCTGCGGAGCAGCGCATCGAACAACAGCGAGGGGTTGAGCGGCTTGAGCAGCACGTCCTCGACCCCGGCCTTGTGCGCGCCGAGCCACACCTCCTCGCGGCCGTGGGCGGTGACCATCAGCAGGTGCGGTGGCGGCTGCAGCGCCAGCTCGCGCACCCGGCGGGCGGTCTCGATACCGTCCATGCCGGGCATCTGCCAGTCGATCAGCAGCAGCTCGAAGGGCTGGCCCAGCAGCGCCGCCTGTTGCACTGCCGACAACGCGGCCTGGCCCGAGGCCACGGCCGCGACGCGCAAGCTCATGCTGTCCAGCAGGTCGTACAGCACCTGGCGCGCGCTGTCGTTGTCGTCCACCACCAGCACCCGCCGGCCGCGCAGATCGGCCTGCGCCAGCAGCGGCCGCGTCTGCTGGCGGGCGATGCCCAGGGGCAGACGGCACCAGAACAGGCTGCCGCGGCCCACTTCGCTGTCCACCCCGACGCTGCCGCCCATGGCCTCGGCCAGGCGCTTGCTGATGGCCAGGCCGAGACCGGTGCCGCCGTATTTGCGCGTGGTCGAGCTATCGGCCTGTTGGAACGACTCGAACAGCCGGCCCATCTGCTCCGCGCTGAGGCCGATGCCGGTGTCGCGCACCCCGAGGTAGACCAGCACCTGGGCGGCGTCCTGCCGCTCGAGGCGGATAATCACCTCCACCTCGCCCTGTTCGGTGAACTTCACCGCGTTGTTGGCGTAGTTGATCAGGATCTGTCCCAGGCGCAGCGGGTCGCCCAAGAGTTGCCGGGGCAGCGCCGGGTCGAGGTTGAAGATCAGCTCCAGGCCCTTGGCCGCGACCTTGTCGCCGATCAGGTTGGCGAGGTTCTCCAGCACCTGCTGCAGGTCGAAGTCGATGCGCTCGATGGCCAGCTTGCCGGCTTCGATCTTGGAGAAGTCGAGGATGTCGTTGATGATCCCCAAGAGGTGCTGACCGGCCTGCTGGATCTTGCCCAGGTAGTCGCGCTGGCACGGGTTGAGCTCGGTCTTCAGGGCCAGGTGCGACATGCCGATGATGGCGTTCATCGGCGTGCGGATCTCGTGGCTCATATTGGCCAGGAAGTCCGACTTCAGCCGCGCCGCCTCCTCGGCCAACTCCTTGGCTTTGCCCAG
>NZ_JAUYNP010000159.1 GCF_030696055.1 Pseudomonas sp.
TAACGCCGGATGGCCGACGCGCAGCAGATCGTAAATAGGTTTTCAGTACTCGGCTTCCGGCAGGCTGGCCAGGATATGCCGGTAGCTGGCCATGCGCTGCGGGTGCACGCGGCCTTCTTCCAGGGCCTTGAGCAGGGCGCAGCCCGGCTCGCGATCATGCTTGCAGTCGCGAAAGCGGCAGTGGCCGATCAGCTCGTGGAACTCGATAAAGCCGGCTTCGACGTCATCGCGGCTGACATGCACCAGGCCGAATTCGCGAATGCCCGGCGAGTCGATCAACTCGCCGCCACCGGGAAAATGAAATAGCCGTGCCGTGGTGGTGGTGTGGGTGCCTTTGCCGGTCAGCTCCGACAGCGGCCCGACGCGGGTGTCGACGCCCGGCAGCAGGCTGTTGACCAGGGACGACTTGCCGACCCCGGACTGGCCGACGAACACGCTGACATGGCCATCGAGCTGCAGTTTGAGTTGCTCCATGCCGTCGCCCTGGTGCGCCGACACTTCCAGCAAGGGATAGCCCAACTGGCGGTATACGCCGAGCATGGCGTTTAGCGCCACGGCGTTCTGCTCGTCGATCAGGTCGGCCTTGTTCAGCAGCAGCAAGGGGCGGATGCCGGCGTGCTCGGCGGCCACCAGATAGCGGTCGATCAGGTTGGCGTGGGGCTCGGGCAGCGGCGCGAAGACTATCACTATCAGGTCGACATTGGCCGCCACCGGTTTGAGCTGGCCGCGGGTATCCGGGCGGCACAGTTCGGTGCTGCGTGGCAGCTGGGCCACGATGACGCCTATGCCCTGGTTGCCGGCCCGCCACACCACCTGGTCACCGGTGACCAGGGTCGGCAGGTTGGCGCGCAGGTGGCAACGAAACACCTGGCCGGCCTGTTCGCCTTCCAGTGCCTCGACCTCGATCTGCACGCCGAAGTGGGCGATGACCAGGCCGGTCTGCTCGGGGCCGAGGTCGCCGCCTTCGAGAATCTGCACGGCTTGCGACTCGCGTTTGGCGGCGCGGGCGGCGCGTTCGCCCTGGATTTTTTCGATGCGCCAGTTTTGCCGGCGGTTGAGTTGGCGTTTGGCCATAAGGCTTCCGAGAGTTGAATTGCACTGTAAACGGTCGCGAGTCTAGCACGGGCTGCCTGTTCGGCTCGTGGCGCGGCTAAACTGCGCGGCATCAATGGGGTGGTGTATGGAGGGATGATGCAGCGGTTGGTCAAACGCTATCCGGTGCTGCTGGCGCTAGTGGCGCAACTGGGCGCGGCTCTGCTTATCGCCGCGCTGATTTATCTGGCGGCGCAACTCTCGTCTTGGCGCCCCACTGGGCTGGCGGCCGCCCTGCTGCAGGGCTTGCTGGCCGCCAGCCTTGGTCGCTGGTTGGGCCTGTCGCGCTGGTGGTGGTGGCTGAATCTGGCCTTCGTGCCGGCGCTGCTGCTCGCCAGTGGCGCGGCGTTGCCGTCCTGGGTGTTTCTGGCGGGTTTTGCGCTGTTGCTGCTGCTCAACTGGAACAGCCTGGGCGAGCGGGTGCCCTTATATCTGACCGGAGTTCGAACTCGCCAGCGGCTTGCCGAACTGCTGGCTCGGCAGCCTGCAGGTTTTCGCTTTATCGACCTGGGCTGCGGCCCCGGCGGCAGCTTGCTCAGCCTGGCGCGGCAGTTCCCCCGGGCGCAGTTTGTCGGGGTGGAGACCGCGCCCCTGTCCTTCGCCATCGCCTGGCTGCGCGCCCTGGGTCAGGCCAACTGCCGGATTCGCTATGAGAATCTCTGGCGCACCGACTTGTCGCACTTCGATGTGGCCTATTGCTTCCTGTCCCCGGCACCCATGGCCGACTTGTGGGTCAAGGCCCTGAAAGAAATGCCGGCGGGCAGCTGGTTGATCAGCAATAGCTTCGAGGTGCCGGGGGTGCCGGCCGATCAGCGGGTCGAGCTGCATGATTGGCGCCAATCACTATTACTCTTGTGGCGGATGCCGGGCGCAAACAGGTCGTTGAAAAGCGTAGCGAGCGACGGCTAGGCAAGGCGAAGTCGGCCGAAAAAGCGCAGTGTACGAGTTGTACATGAGCATTTTGAGGCCGAGTTCAACGCCGTATAGCCAAGCGCAGTAGTTTTTCAGCGGCCTGTTAAACTGGCGGCATTAGCCGAGGAGCCTTGCATGCAAAACCCACAGAATCTGATCTGGATCGACCTGGAAATGACCGGTCTGGAGCCCGAGAAAGACGTCATCATCGAGATGGCCAGCATAGTCACCGACAGCGACCTGAATATCCTCGCCGAGGGCCCGGTGATCGCCGTGCACCAGAGTGATGAGCTGCTCGCCGGCATGGACGAATGGAATACCCGCACCCACGGTGGCAGCGGCCTGACCCAGCGCGTACGCGCGAGCAAGATCGGCCAGGTCGAGGCCGAGGCGCAGACCATCGCCTTCCTCGAGCAGTGGGTGCCCAAGGGCCAGTCGCCGATCTGCGGCAACAGCATCGGCCAGGATCGGCGCTTCCTCTGTCGCTATATGCCGGACCTGGAAGCCTACTTCCATTACCGTAATCTGGATGTCTCGACCCTGAAGATACTCGTCGACCGCTGGGCGCCGCAGATCAAGGCTGGCTTCCAGAAGAAAGGCACGCACCAGGCGCTGGACGATATCCGTGAGTCGATTGCCGAGCTGCAGTACTACCGCGAACATTTTCTCAAGGTGCAAATCGGCGCCGAATAACGGTGTGCCATACCCGCGTGCCGGGTTGGCTTGCTAAGACTGGGCGCGCTTGCGGTGCTGGGCCAGCGCCCATTCGACATGCTCACGCACCAGCTCGGAGGGATGTTCGCGGCGCGCCTCTAGCGCCTCGAGCACCGGGATGCTGGACGGCGCATTGCCCAGCCCCACCGCCAGGTTGCGCAGCCAGCGCTCATAGCCGGCGCGGCGCAAGGGTGAGCCTTCGGTGCGGCTGAGAAACTCCTCTTCGCTCCAGCGAAACAGCGCGGCCAGTTCGGCGTTATCCAAATGATGGCGCGGCTGGAAGTCGCCCTGCTCGGTGGGCTTGGCGAAGCGGTTCCAGGGGCAGACCATCTGACAGTCATCGCAGCCGAACACCCGGTTGCCGATGGGCGCGCGCAACTCTTCCGGAATCGGACCCTTCAGCTCGATGGTCAGGTAGGAAATACAGCGCCGCGCATCCAGCACATAGGGGCCGACGAAGGCGGCGGTCGGGCAGATGTCCAGGCAGGCCGTGCAGCGCCCGCAGTGTTCGCTGGCATGGGGCGGGTCGACCGGCAGCGGCAGGTCGACGAACAGCTCGCCGAGGAAGAAGTAGCTGCCGGCCTTGCGGTTGAGCACCAGGGTGTTCTTGCCGATCCAGCCGAGACCGGCCTGCTCGGCTATGGCCTTTTCCAGCACCGGGGCGCTGTCGACGAAGGCGCGGTAGCCGAAGGGGCCGATCTGCTGCTGGATGCGTTCGGCCAGTTGCTGCAGGCGCTTGCGAATCAGCTTGTGGTAATCGCGGCCCAGGGCGTAGCGCGATACATAGGCTTTTTCCGGCTCACCCAGGCGTTGCGCCATCTGCGTGTCGCCGGGCAGGTAGTCCATACGCAGCGAGACCACGCGCAGGGTGCCGGGCACCAGCTGCTCCGGGTGCGAGCGTTTGCTGCCGTGGGCGGCCATATAGTCCA
>NZ_JAUYNP010000167.1 GCF_030696055.1 Pseudomonas sp.
TCACAACCACTACCACGATCAGCAACGAGGTCCCGCCAAGATAGAACGGTACGTTGGCAGCCACCACCAGGAACTGGGGCAACAAGCATACGGCCGTCATGTACAGGGCACCGAACATGGTCAAGCGAGTCAACACGCCATCGATATAGCGCGCCGATTGCTCACCGGGACGGATACCCGGAATAAAGGCACCGGACTTCTTCAGGTTTTCCGCTACGTCTTTCGGGTTGAACATCAGTGCCGTGTAGAAGAAGCAGAAGAAAACGATCCCTGCACTAAACAGCAAAATGTTCAACGGCTGACCAGGAGCGATAGCCTGCGAAATATCCTGCAGCCAGCCCAGACCTTCGGACTGACCAAACCAGGCACCCAGCGAGGCCGGGAATAACAGAAGGCTGCTGGCGAAAATGGCCGGGATTACACCCGCCATGTTCACCTTCAACGGCAAGTGGCTGGTCTGCGCAGCGAAGACCTTACGACCCTGCTGACGCTTGGCGTAGTGCACCGCAATGCGACGCTGACCACGCTCAATGAACACCACGAAACCGATAATCGCTACTGCCAGCAAACCGATGGCGACCAGGGCGAAGATATTGATATCGCCCTGCCGAGCAGACTCGAAAGACTGCCCGATCGCCGACGGCAGACCGGCTACGATGCCCGCAAAAATCAGCATCGAAATACCGTTGCCAACACCGCGCTCGGTGATTTGCTCGCCCAGCCACATCATAAACATCGCACCCGCCACGAAGGTGGTGACTGCAACGAAGTGGAAGCCGAAATCAGCCGAAAACGCTACGCCCTGACTGGCCAAGCCAACGGACATGCCGATTGCTTGAACCACTGCCAGGACGACGGTGCCGTAGCGGGTGTATTGGCTGATCTTGCGACGACCAGCCTCACCTTCCTTCTTCAACTGCTCCAGCTGCGGACTGACAGTGGTCATGAGCTGCATGATGATCGATGCCGAAATGTACGGCATGATCCCCAGTGCAAAAATGCTCATGCGCTCCAGCGCGCCGCCAGAAAACATGTTGAACAAGCTAAGAATGGTCCCCTCATTCTGTCGAAACAGGTCCGCCAGCCGATCCGGGTTGATCCCAGGAACCGGGATGTGTGCACCTATCCGATAGACGATGATCGCCATGAACAGAAAGCGCAAACGAGCCCAGAGCTCGGATAACCCGCCATTGCTGAGCGCTGAGAGAGCACCTTGCTTAGCCATTTATTCCTCGAACTTACCGCCAGCTGCTTCGATAGCCGCGCGCGCACCTTTGGTGGCGGCGATACCTTTAAGGGTGACCGCTTGAGTAACTTCACCGGACAGCATGACTTTCACACGCTGTACATGTTGGTTAATCAGGTTGGCATCCTTCAGCGACTGCAGAGTAACAATGCCGCCTTCGATTTTATTCAGCTCGGAGGTACGCACTTGTGCGCGATCCATAGCCTTCAGGGAAACGAAGCCGAATTTGGGCAGACGACGGTGCAGAGGCTGCTGGCCGCCTTCAAAACCCGGAGCAATGGTGCCGCCGGAACGGGAGGTTTGACCCTTGTGGCCACGGCCACCAGTCTTACCCAAACCGCTACCGATACCACGGCCCGGACGGTGCTTCTCGCGACGGGAACCCGGCGCAGGACTCAAATCGTTCAGGTACATGTATTAACCCTCGACTCGCAGCATGTAGTAAGCCTTGTTGATCATCCCGCGATTCTCGGGAGTATCCAGTACTTCTACGGTGTGACCGATGCGACGCAGACCCAGACCCTTCACACAGAGCTTGTGGTTGGGGATACGGCCGGTCATGCTTTTGATCAGCGTGACTTTTACGGTATTAGCCATGATTAGAGAATCTCCTCGACGCTCTTGCCACGCTTGGCCGCAACGGAACCCGGGGACTGCATAGCCTTCAAACCCTTGAAGGTGGCATGCACCACGTTCACCGGATTGGTCGAGCCGTAGCACTTAGCCAGAACGTTCTGCACACCAGCCACTTCCAGAACGGCACGCATAGCGCCGCCGGCGATGATACCGGTACCTTCAGAAGCAGGCTGCATGTACACCTTGGAGGCGCCATGGGCCGACTTCATCGCGTACTGCAGAGTGGTGCCGTTCAGATCAACCTGGATCATGTTGCGACGAGCAGCTTCCATAGCCTTCTGGATAGCAGCCGGCACTTCACGGGACTTACCACGGCCGAAACCGACGCGACCCTTACCATCACCCACCACGGTCAGCGCGGTGAAAGTGAAGATACGGCCACCCTTTACGGTTTTGGCAACGCGGTTAACCTGTACCAGCTTCTCGATATAGCCTTCGTCGCGCTTTTGGTCGTTATTTGCCATAACTTAGAACTCCAGCCCGCCTTCACGAGCAGCATCAGCCAGCGCCTTAACGCGGCCGTGGTACTTGAAGCCAGAACGGTCGAATGCAACCTGAGTCACACCAGCGGCTTTCGCACGCTCAGCAACCAGCTCACCAACTTTCTTGGCCGCGTCGATGTTGCCAGTGGCGCCATCACGCAGTGCTTTGTCCAAGGTTGAGGCGCTGGCCAGAACCTTGCTGCCGTCGGCCGAAATGACCTGGGCATAGATGTGCTGCGAAGAGCGGTACACGCAGAGACGCACGGCTTCGAGCTCGTGCATTTTCAGGCGTGCTTTGCGAGCGCGACGCAGTCGAGTAACTTTTTTGTCGGTCATTTGCTATGCCCTACTTCTTCTTGGCTTCTTTACGGCGGACGACTTCGTCAGCGTAACGAACACCTTTGCCCTTATAAGGTTCAGGACGACGGAAGTCACGAATCTCCGCAGCGACCTGACCAACCAGTTGTTTGTCGACACCCTTGATCAGGATCTCGGTCTGGTTCGGGGTTTCAGCAACCACACCTTCCGGCAACTCATAGTCGATCGGATGGGAGAAGCCGAGAGCGAGGTTCAGCACCTGACCTTTGGCTTGCGCTTTGTAACCAACACCAACCAGCTGCAGCTTGCGCTCGAAGCCTGTGCTAACACCGATCACCATGTTGTTGACCAGCGCGCGAGTGGTACCGGCCATTGCGCGAGTCTGCTGGTCGCCATTGCGAGCAGCGAAACGCAGCTCACCAGCTTCCTGCAGCACTTCAACGGACGAGTGAACGTTCAGTTCGAGAGTACCCTTGGCACCCTTTACCGAAAGCTGTTGACCGGTGAGTTTGATCTCAACACCAGCGGGCAGCTTAACGGGGTTCTTAGCAACGCGAGACATGCTTATCCCCCCTTAGAACACTGTGCAAAGCACTTCGCCGCCGACACCGGCAGCGCGCGCAGCGCGGTCCGTCATCACACCCTTGTTGGTGGAGACGATGGATACACCGAGACCGCCACGAACTTTCGGCAGGTCATCGACGGATTTGTATTGGCGAAGGCCTGGACGGCTCACGCGCTTAACTTCTTCGATAACCGGACGGCCTTCGAAGTATTTCAGCTCGATGGACAGCTGCGGCTTAACTTCACCGCTGATCTGATAACCCGCAATATAACCTTCGTCTTTCAAAACTTTGGCTACAGCCACCTTCAACGTGGAAGACGGCATGCTTACGACGGACTTTTCAGCCATCTGGGCATTACGGATACGAGTTAGCATGTCCGCTAACGGGTCCTGCATACTCATGGGCTAGACGCTCCTGATACAAAAAGAATTAGCCTTGCGGCTACAGTCGCTGAGAATGCTGGGAAAATTGAACCCAGGCTCAGGCGAGCCGAGCATTCTAGAGACTGATCAAAAATGAATCAAGCCCCAAAGGGGGCTGATTCACAGATAAGACAAAGCCGGCACTGGGCCGGCTTTGTTTTTTACCAGCTGGCTTTCACCAGGCCTGGTACATCACCACGCATTGCAGCTTCACGCAGCTTGATACGCGACAGACCGAACTTGCGATAAACGCCGTGCGGACGACCGGTAATCCGGCAGCGGTTACGCAGGCGCGAAGCGCTGGCGTCACGCGGCTGCTTCTGCAGAGCCACTTGGGCTTCCCAACGCGCTTCCGGACTGGTGTTCGGATTGGCGATGGTAGCTTTCAGCTCGGCACGCTTCTTAGCGTACTTAGCTACCGTTTGCTGACGCTTCAGCTCGCGGTTTTTCATGCTGGTTTTGGCCATGATCCAACTCCAATCAGTTGCGGAACGGGAATTTGAAAGCGCGCAACAGAGCGCGACCTTCATCATCCGTACGGGCTGTGGTGGTCAGGGTAATGTCCAGACCACGCAGGGCATCGATCTTGTCGTAGTCGATTTCCGGGAAGATGATCTGCTCTTTCACGCCCATGCTGTAGTTGCCACGGCCGTCGAAGGACTTGGCATTCAGGCCGCGGAAGTCACGCACGCGCGGCAGGGAGATGGACAGCAGACGATCGAGGAATTCGTACATACGATCGCGGCGCAGGGTTACCTTGACGCCAATCGGCCAACCTTCACGAACCTTGAAGCCTGCAATCGACTTACGGGCATGAGTCACTACGACTTTCTGACCGGTGATCTTTTCCAGGTCGGCAACAGCGTGCTCGATGATTTTCTTGTCACCGATCGCTTCGCCCAGGCCCATGTTCAGGGTGATCTTGGTGATGCGCGGAACTTCCATCACGTTGGCGAGCTTAAGTTCTTCCTTAAGCTTCGGCGCGATTTCTTTCCGGTAAATCTCTTTTAGTCGTGCCATGGTCTTCTACCTAGCAGTGTTCAAGCATCAACCGCTTTTTGGGTCGACTTGAAGACACGAATTTTTTTACCTTCTTCAATTTTGAAACCAACGCGGTCAGCCTTGTTGGTTTCGCCATTGAAGATGGCCACGTTAGAAGCGTGCAGTGGCGCCTCTTTCTCGACGATACCGCCCTGAACGCCCGACATCGGGTTCGGCTTGGTATGGCGCTTCACCAGGTTGATCCCACCAACGACCAGACGGTCGTTAGCGAGAACCTTGAGCACCTTGCCACGCTTACCTTTGTCTTTACCGGCGATCACGATGATCTCGTCGTCACGACGAATCTTTTGCATGTCGGATCTCCTTAGAGCACTTCAGGGGCGAGCGAGACGATCTTCATGAACTTCTCAGAGCGAAGTTCACGAGTCACTGGCCCAAAAATACGGGTGCCGATCGGCTCTTGCTTGTTGTTCAGCAGAACAGCAGCGTTGCCGTCGAAGCGAATGATCGAGCCATCAGGACGACGAACGCCGTGACGAGTGCGGACTACGACAGCAGTCATCACTTGGCCTTTCTTCACTTTACCGCGCGGAATTGCTTCCTTAACGGTCACCTTGATGATGTCGCCGATGCCAGCGTAGCGGCGATGCGAGCCACCCAGCACCTTGATGCACATAACGCGACGAGCACCGCTGTTGTCAGCGACGTCGAGCATGGATTGAGTCTGAATCATATAATTTCTCCGACCCTTAGCCCTTAGACTTCCACTGCGCGTTCGAGGATCTCAACCAGCGCCCAAGACTTGGTCTTGGCAACGGGACGGGTTTCACGGATGGAAACTTTGTCACCGATGTGGCACTGATTGGTTTCGTCGTGCGCGTGCAGCTTGGTCGAACGCTTGACATATTTGCCGTAGATCGGGTGCTTAACGCGACGCTCGATCAATACGGTGATGGTCTTGTCCATCTTGTCGCTGACGACACGGCCGGTCAGCGTACGGACTGTTTTTTCGGCTTCAGCCATGATCACTTACCTGCCTGCTGGTTGAGCACAGTTTTCACACGAGCGATGTCGCGCTTAACTTGCGAGAGCAGGTGAGACTGCCCCAACTGGCCAGTTGCTTTCTGCATACGCAGATTGAACTGGTCGCGCAGCAGGCCGAGCAGTTGCTCGTTCAGCTGCTGTGCTGATTTTTCACGAAGTTCATTCGCTTTCATCACATCACCGTCC
>NZ_JAUYNP010000170.1 GCF_030696055.1 Pseudomonas sp.
CAACGACCCGCAGATCCTGCTGATGGACGAGCCCTTCGGCGCACTCGACAGCCAGACCCGTCTGCAGATGCAGCAGCTGTTGCTCAAAGTGTGGGGCAACAGCAAGAAGACCGTGCTGTTCGTCACCCACGATATCGACGAGGCGATTCTGCTCGGCGACCGGGTGTATGTGATGGGCGCCCGGCCGGGGCGGATCAAGAAGATCCTCGACGTGCCGATCGAACGCCCGCGCACCCTGGATATGGTCATGCAGCGCTCGTTTATCGAGATGAAACGGGAGATCTTCGGCCTGCTGCACGACGGGGTGGAGGAGCACTAAGGACGCTTTGCCTCCCCTCCGCCACTGCTGGGTGATAGCGTCGCGGATTTTGCCCTGCGCTAAAAGCAACGCCCTGAAAACACAACAGCCGCGCACTGCGCGGCTGTTGGTTTGGCTGAAGATCGTCGGTTGGGCTGAGCTGCGCGAAGCCCAACAAGGCCAACTGGGCGGCAAGGGTTGCGCCCGATCCATCGCCGTTGGGCTTCGTTGCTGCGCGCCTCTGCCCAACCTACGCGGCCACCCGACAAAGGTTCAACACGAACGGACCATGGCCTTGTTGTTGCCTCAGCCCTTAGTCGCCGTAGATATCGAAGCTGAAGTACTTGCCCTGGATCTTCTGGTACTCGCCATTGGCGCGCACCGCCTGGATGGCGCTATTGAGCTTGCCGAGCAGTGCGCTGTCGCCCTTGCGCACGGCGATACCGGCGCCTTCGCCGAAGTAGTTGGGATCGGTTAAGGCCGGGCCGACGAAGGCGAACCCCTTGCCGTTGGCGGTCTTCAGAAAGCCCTCATCCACCGGAATGGCATCGCCCAGGATGCCGTCCAAACGCCCGGAGATCAGCTCCAGGTAGATCTCGTTCTGCGAGCCGTAGCGCACCACTTCCACGCCCTTCTCCGCCATCACCTTGGTGGCGAAGCGGTCGGTGGTGCTCGAGCGCTGCACGCCGATGCGCTTGCCCTTGAGGTTGCTGAAGTCGGCATCCACCGCGGCGCCCTCCTTCATCACCAGGCGCGCCGGGCTGTAGTAGTACTTCTGGGTGAAATCCACCGACTTGCGCCGCTCCTCGGTGATGGTCATGGACGACAGTATGGCGTCGACCTTCTTCACCTTGAGCGAAGGAATCAGGCCATCGAACTCCTGCTCGACCCACTGGCACTCCACCTTCATCTCGGCGCACAGGGCGTTGCCCATATCCACATCGAAACCGGCGATCTGCCCGTCGGCCTGCTTGAAGGCGAACGGCGGGTAAGCCGCCTCGATGCCCAGACGCAGCGGTTTTTCGGCGGCCACCAGGCTGGAGGCGATCAGGCTGAGGGCGAGGCCGCCCAGTAAGACGAGTTTATGCATCGAGGTCACTCCTGCTTTAACGAAAGGATGAGCAGCGAGGCCGCGGCAGCGGACTCCCTGCTCGGGCGGAAAAGGCATGGCAGAAGAACTGGCTGCAGGCCCTGGGAGCACTGAGACAACGCCGGTGTTAGGGAGTAGCTCATGGGATTTACCCTGTTTTTATACATTAAAGTCCATACTGGACTTTAATGTATAGGTCGTCAACCACCCAGCCGAATAGCGCCAGACCAACGGTCTGGCCGGTATCTGGACAGGGGTAACGCAGGCGTAGGGTCGTAGGGTGGGTTAGCGGCGCCTTACCGCGACCGCTGACTCAAGCCTATTGTGGTACGCCGCGTAACCCACCATCGGCGCAACGCGGAATATCGCTTGGTGGGTTACGCGGCGCACACA
>NZ_JAUYNP010000244.1 GCF_030696055.1 Pseudomonas sp.
ATTCAAGAAAGAAAGCGGCATGAACCTCAAGGGTGATCCGCTGGCCATGCAGCGCCTGAAAGAAGCTGCCGAGAAGGCCAAGATCGAGCTGTCCTCCAGCCAGCAGACCGACGTCAATCTGCCGTATATCACCGCAGACCAGACCGGTCCTAAGCACCTGAACGTGACGATCTCCCGCGCCAAGCTGGAAGCCCTGGTGGAAGACCTGGTGCAGCGCACCATCGAGCCGTGCCGTATCGCCATGAAAGACGCCGGTATCGATGTCGGTGCGATCCACGACGTGATCCTGGTCGGCGGTCAGACCCGCATGCCGCTGGTGCAGAAGCTGGTGACCGAGTTCTTCGGTAAAGAAGCCCGTAAAGACGTTAACCCGGACGAAGCGGTGGCCATGGGTGCTGCTATCCAAGGCGCAGTGCTGTCTGGCGACGTGAAAGACGTGCTGCTGCTCGATGTCAGCCCGCTGACCCTGGGTATCGAAACCATGGGCGGCGTGATGACCGCGTTGATCGAGAAGAACACCACCATTCCGACCAAGAAATCCCAGGTGTTCTCCACTGCCGACGACAACCAGGGCGCCGTGACCATTCACGTGCTGCAGGGCGAGCGTAAGCAAGCCAGCGGCAACAAGTCCCTGGGCAAGTTCGACCTGGCCGAGATTCCGCCGGCCCCGCGTGGCGTGCCGCAGATCGAAGTGACCTTCGACATCGATGCCAACGGCATCCTGCACGTGGGCGCGAAAGACAAGGCGACCGGCAAAACCCAGTCGATCGTGATCAAGGCCAACTCCGGCCTGTCTGAGGAAGAAATTCAGCAGATGGTTCGCGATGCCGAAATCAACGCCGAGGAAGACCGCAAGTTCGAAGAGCTGGCCACCGCGCGTAACCAGGGCGATCAGCTGGTGCACGCCACCCGCAAGATGATCACCGAGGCGGGCGACAAGGCCACTGCCGACGAGAAAGCCGCCATCGAAACCGCACTGAGCGCGCTGGAAGTGGCGATCAAGGGTGACGATAAGGCTGAAATCGACGCCAAGATGACCGCCCTGTCCGAAGTAACCGCTCCGCTGGCGCAGAAGATGTACGCCGAACAGCCGCAGCCGGGCGCTGCCGCTCAGGGTGCTGAAGACGCCAAGGACGCAGCCGACGATGTCGTCGACGCTGAGTTTGAAGAGGTCAAAGACCACAAATAGGCACAAGTGGGCGCAAGCTTATGCCGCTCTGGCCGGGCGTGACGCGAGTCGCGCCCGGCATGATCCGCCGCGCGGGAGCTTGCTCCCGCGTTGGCGTGTCTGGAGTAGACGATTTAAAGGTGTTGAAGACTTATGGCTAAACGTGACTATTACGAGGTGCTCGGTGTCGAGCGCGGGTCCAGCGAAGCGGAGCTGAAAAAAGCCTACCGCCGCCTGGCGATGAAGCATCACCCGGACCGCAATCCCGACGATAAAGCCTCGGAAGAGAAGTTCAAGGAAGCCAACGAGGCTTACGAAGTGCTCTCCGATGCCGGCAAGCGCACGGCCTATGATCAGTACGGGCATGCCGGTGTCGATCAGAGCATGGGCGGTGGTCCAGGCGGTGCCGGTTTCGGCGGGGCGAATTTCTCCGATATTTTCGGCGATGTGTTCAGCGACTTCTTCGGCGGAGCCGGCGGTCGTGGCGGTCAGCGTGGCGGCGCACAGCGCGGCAGCGACCTGCGCTACACCCTGGAGCTGGACCTGGAAGAGGCGGTGCGTGGCACCACCGTGACCATCCGCGTGCCGACCCTGGTCAACTGCAAGACCTGCGAAGGCTCGGGCGCGAAGAAGGGCACCAGCCCGGTGAGCTGTACCACCTGCGGTGGCATCGGCCAGGTGCGCATGCAGCAAGGCTTCTTCTCGGTGCAGCAAACCTGCCCACGCTGTCATGGCAACGGCAAGATGATCACCGATCCGTGTGGCTCCTGCCACGGTCAGGGCCGGGTGGAAGAGCACAAGACCCTGTCGGTCAAGGTGCCGGCGGGTGTCGATACCGGCGACCGTATCCGCCTGTCCGGCGAAGGCGAGGCGGGTGCCCATGGCGGGCCTGCGGGCGATCTGTACGTGGTGGTGAATGTGCGCGAGCACGCGATCTTCCAGCGCGATGGCAAGCACCTGTACTGTGAAGTGCCGATCAGCTTTGCCGATGCGGCCTTGGGCGGCGAGCTGGAAGTGCCGACCCTGGATGGCCGGGTCAAGTTGAAGATCCCGGATGGCACCCAGACCGGCAAGATGTTCCGTCTGCGTGGCAAGGGCGTTGCCCCGGTGCGCGGTGGCGGTGCCGGTGACCTGATGTGCCGGGTGGCGGTCGAGACGCCGGTCAACCTGGACAAACGTCAGCGTGAGCTGTTGGAAGAGTTCCGCCAGTCGCTGGAAGGCAACAGCTCGAACTCGCCGAAAGCCAATGGCTGGTTCGAGGGCGTTAAGCGCTTCTTTGGCGATTTGTAGTCCGCAGCTGCAGGCGGCAAGCGGCAAGCCTCAGGTGGCTGCTGCCTTGGGCTTGCGGCTTTAAGCTTGCAGCTTGGAGCTGAATTCTATGCAACGTATCGCAGTGATGGGCGCCGCTGGGCGCATGGGCAAGACCCTGATCGAGGCCGTGCAGCTGGTCGATGGCGCGAGCCTGAGTGCGGCGGTCGATCGTGCCGACAGCAGCCTGGTGGGCGCCGATGCCGGTGAGCTGGCGGCACTGGGCAAGATAGGGGTCAGCCTGTCGGGTGATCTGAATGCGGTGCTGGATCAGTTCGACGTGCTGATCGACTTCACCCATCCGTCGGTCACCCTGAAAAACCTGGAAATCTGCCGTCAGGCGGGCAAGGCCATGGTGATCGGTACCACAGGTTTCTCGCCGGAGGAGAAGCAATTGCTGGCCGCCGCCGGCAAGCAAATTCCGATTGTGTTTGCTGCCAACTTCAGCGTCGGCGTCAATCTGTGCCTGAAATTGCTGGATACCGCGGCGCGGGTGCTGGGGGATGAGGTGGATATCGAGATCATCGAAGCCCATCACCGGCACAAGGTCGATGCGCCGTCCGGTACTGCGCTGCGCATGGGCGAGGTGGTGGCCAAGGCCCTGGGGCGTGACCTGCAAAAGGTCGCGGTCTATGGCCGCGAAGGCCAGACTGGTGCGCGTGCGCGTGAAACCATCGGCTTCGCCACGGTGCGCGCTGGCGATGTGGTCGGCGATCACACCGTGCTGTTCGCCGCCGACGGTGAGCGGGTGGAAATCACCCACAAGGCATCCAGTCGCATGACCTTCGCCAAGGGCGCGGTGCGTGCGGCGCTGTGGCTGCAGCAACGCGAGCCTGGGCTGTACGACATGCAGGATGTGCTGGGGCTCAACTGAGGCATTCTGTCGCATAGCGGGGTTGCCTGGGACTTAAGCGCATCTTGCGGTGGACCAAAAAGGCATTTTTCTGTAAGCTTCCCGCTTTAGTGTGTCCACTAAAGTTGCGCAGAATGAATCAGATAAAAAAGCGGGGTGACGGTCGATACGTCATCCCGCTTTTTTACAATCTGCGTTTGCTTCACGTTTTGATCTACGGAGGTTTTCTTGAGTAAGCCAGCCCTAAAACCTGCCATCCTGGCCCTTGCTGATGGCAGCATTTTTCGCGGCGAGGCCATCGGTGCCGATGGCCAAACTATTGGAGAGGTGGTTTTTAACACCGCCATGACCGGCTATCAGGAAATCCTTACCGATCCCTCCTATGCCCAACAAATCGTCACCCTGACCTATCCGCACATCGGCAACACCGGCACCACGCCGGAAGATGCCGAGTCCAACCGGGTCTGGGCTGCCGGTTTGATCATCCGTGATCTGCCGCTGACCTCCAGCAACTGGCGCAACAAGCAGCCGCTGGATGAGTACCTGAAGGAGAACGGTACCGTGGCCATTGCCGGCATCGATACCCGCCGCCTGACCCGCATCCTGCGCGAGAAGGGGTCGCAGAACGGCTGCATCCTGGCTGGCGCTGACGCCACCGAGGAAAAAGCCCTGGACCTGGCGCGCAGCTTCCCCGGCCTGAAAGGCATGGACCTGGCCAAAGTGGTCAGCTGCAGCGAGCGTTACGAGTGGCGCTCCAGCGTGTGGAACCTGCAGGACGACAGCCACCCGGAAATCCCGGCCAGTGAGCTGAAGTACCACGTGGTGGCCTACGACTACGGCGTCAAACTGAACATCCTGCGCATGCTGGTCGAGCGCGGTTGCCGCCTGACCGTGGTGCCGGCGCAAACCCCGGCCAGCGACGTGCTGGCGCTGAATCCCGATGGTGTGTTCCTGTCCAACGGCCCGGGCGACCCCGAGCCCTGCGATTACGCGATCCAGGCGATCAAGGATGTGCTGGAAACCGATATCCCGGTATTCGGCATCTGCCTCGGCCACCAGCTGCTGGCCCTGGCCTCCGGTGCCAAGACCCTGAAAATGGGTCACGGCCACCACGGCGCCAACCACCCGGTGCAGGACCTGGATAGCGGCGTGGTGATGATCACCAGCCAGAACCACGGTTTTGCCGTGGACGAAGCCAGCCTGCCAAGCAACGTGCGGGCGATCCACAAGTCGCTGTTCGACGGCTCCCTGCAGGGCATCGAACGTACCGACAAGGACGCCTTCAGCTTCCAGGGTCACCCCGAAGCGAGCCCCGGCCCAGCCGACGTGGCGCCGCTGTTCGACCGTTTTATCGAAGCCATGGCCAAGCGCCGTTAAGCCCGCCGACTGACCCAAGGATTCGAGCGTAAGCAAATGCCAAAACGTACAGACATAAAAAGCATCCTGATCCTCGGCGCCGGCCCGATCGTTATCGGCCAGGCCTGCGAGTTCGACTACTCCGGTGCCCAGGCCTGTAAGGCCCTGAAAGAAGAGGGCTACCGCGTCATTCTGGTGAACTCCAACCCGGCCACCATCATGACCGACCCGGCCATGGCCGACGCCACCTATATCGAGCCGATCAAATGGTCGACCGTAGCCAAGATCATCGAGAAGGAGCGCCCGGACGCGCTGCTGCCGACCATGGGTGGCCAGACTGCGCTGAACTGCGCACTGGACCTGGAAAAGCACGGGGTGCTGGAAAAGTTCGGTGTCGAGATGATCGGCGCCAACGCCGACACCATCGACAAGGCCGAAGACCGTTCGCGCTTCGACAAGGCGATGAAAGACATCGGTCTGGCCTGCCCGGTTTCCGGCATCGCGCACAATATGGAAGAAGCCTACGCGGTACTCGAGAAGGTCGGCTTCCCCTGCATCATCCGTCCGTCCTTCACCATGGGCGGCACCGGTGGCGGTATCGCCTACAACCGTGAAGAATTCGAAGAGATCTGCGCCCGCGGCATCGATCTGTCGCCGACCAGTGAGTTGCTGATCGACGAATCGCTGATCGGCTGGAAGGAATACGAGATGGAGGTGGTCCGCGACAAGAAGGACAACTGCATCATCGTCTGCGCCATCGAAAACTTCGACCCCATGGGTGTGCACACCGGCGACTCGATCACCGTGGCCCCGGCGCAGACCCTGACCGACAAGGAATACCAGATCCTGCGTAACGCCTCCCTGGCGGTGCTGCGCGAGATTGGCGTGGAAACCGGCGGTTCCAACGTGCAGTTCGGCATCTGCCCAGACACCGGCCGTATGGTCGTGATCGAGATGAACCCGCGCGTGTCGCGCTCCTCGGCGCTGGCTTCCAAGGCCACCGGCTTCCCGATCGCCAAGATCGCCGCCAAGCTTGCCGTGGGTTACACCCTGGATGAGCTGTCCAACGACATCACCGGTGGTCGCACTCCGGCCTCGTTCGAGCCGGCCATCGACTATGTCGTGACCAAGATCCCGCGTTTCGCCTTCGAGAAGTTCCCCAAGGCCGACGCCCGCCTGACCACTCAGATGAAATCGGTCGGTGAAGTGATGGCCATCGGCCGCACCTTCCAGGAATCCATGCAGAAAGCCCTGCGCGGTCTGGAAGTCGGGGTTTCCGGCTTCGATCCGCTGCTCGACCTGAGCGATCCCGAGGCTGAAAGCACCCTCAAGCGCGAGCTGATAGTGCCGGGCGCCGACCGTATCTGGTACCTGGCCGATGCCTTCCGCGCCGGCAAGACGGTCGCCGAAGTGTTCGAACTGACCCGCATCGATGAATGGTTTCTGGTGCAGATCGAAGACCTGATCAAGGACGAAGAGCGGATCAAGACCCTGAATCTGGCCAGCATCGACCGCGATCTGATGTACAAGCTCAAGCGCAAGGGTTTCTCCGATATCCGCTTGGCCAAGTTGCTCGGCGTCTCCGAGAAGAGCCTGCGCAGCCACCGCCACAAGCTGAAAGTGCTGCCGGTATACAAGCGCGTCGACACCTGCGCCGCCGAGTTCGCCAGCGACACCGCCTATATGTATTCGACCTACGAGGAAGAGTGCGAGGCCAACCCGTCGACCCGCGACAAGATCATGATCCTCGGTGGTGGGCCAAACCGTATCGGCCAGGGCATCGAGTTCGACTACTGCTGCGTACACGCGGCGCTGGCGCTGCGTGAAGACGGTTACGAGACCATCATGGTCAACTGCAACCCGGAAACCGTCTCCACCGACTACGACACCTCCGATCGCCTGTACTTCGAGCCGGTCACCCTGGAAGACGTGCTGGAAATCGTCCGCGTCGAGCAGCCGAAAGGCGTGATAGTGCAGTACGGCGGCCAGACCCCGCTGAAGATCTGCCGCGCCCTGGAAGAGGCCGGTGTGCCTATCATCGGTACCAACCCCGACGCCATCGACCGCGCCGAAGACCGCGAGCGCTTTCAGCAGATGGTCCAGCGCCTGCACCTGCGTCAGCCGCCAAACCGCACCGCACGCAGCGAAGAAGAGGCGCTGGCCGCTTCCAAGATCATCGGCTATCCGCTGGTGGTGCGTCCGTCCTACGTGTTGGGCGGTCGGGCGATGGAAATCGTCTACCAGGAAGAAGAGCTCAAGCGCTATATGCGCGAAGCGGTGAAGGTGTCGAACGACAGCCCGGTGCTGCTCGACCACTTCCTCAATTGCGCCATCGAAGTCGATATCGATGCCATCTGCGACGGCGAGACCGTGGTGATCGGCGCGATCATGCAGCATATCGAGCAGGCCGGCGTGCACTCCGGTGACTCGGCGTGCTCGCTGCCGCCTTACTCGCTGCCGGCGCATATCCAGGACGAGATCCGCGACCAGGTCAAGAAAATGGCCCTGGAGCTCGGCGTGGTCGGCCTGATGAACGTGCAGATGGCGGTGCAGGGCGAGGATATCTTCGTCATCGAAGTCAACCCGCGCGCCTCGCGTACCGTGCCGTTCGTCTCCAAGTGCATCGGTATCTCCCTGGCGATGCTCGGCGCTCGCGTGATGGCCGGCAAGACCCTGGCCGAGCTTGGCTTCACCCAGGAAATCATCCCGAACTTCTCCAGCGTCAAGGAAGCGGTGTTCCCCTTCGCCAAGTTCCCCGGCGTCGACCCCATCCTCGGCCCAGAGATGAAGTCCACCGGTGAGGTGATGGGCGTGGGCGACAGCTTCGCCGAAGCCTTCGCCAAGGCCCAGCTGGGCGCCAGCGAGATCCTGCCGAACAGCGGCTGCGCCTTTATCAGCGTGCGTGACGACGACAAGCCACTGGTGGCCGACGTCGCCCGCGACCTGATCGAGCTGGGGTTCGAGGTGGTGGCCACTGCCGGTACCGCCAAGTTGATCGAAGCCGCTGGTCTGCCGGTGCGCCGGGTCAACAAGGTGACCGAGGGTCGTCCGCATGTCGTCGACATGATCAAGAACGACGAAGTCACCCTGATCATCAACACCACCGAGGGGCGTCAGTCCATCGCTGACTCCTACTCGATCCGTCGTAACGCTCTGCAGCACAAGATCTGCTGCACCACCACGTTGGCCGGTGGTCAGGCGATCTGTGAGGCGCTCAAGTTCGGTCCCGAGAAGACCGTGCGCCGCCTGCAGGATCTGCATGCAGGAATCAAGGCATGACTAAATACCCCATGACCGTCCAGGGCGCGCGCGCCCTGGAAGAAGAGCATGCTCATTTGACTAAGGTGGTGCGTCCGAAGCTCAGCCAGGACATTGGCACCGCGCGCGAGCTGGGTGACCTCAAGGAAAACGCCGAATACCATGCCGCGCGCGAGCAGCAAGGCATGGTCGAGGCGCGTATCCGCGATATCGAAGGCCGCCTGCAGCATGCCGTGGTCATCGATGTCACCAGCATCGCCCACACCGGCAAGGTGATCTTCGGCACCACGGTTGAAATCGCCAACGTCGAGACCGATGAAAGCGTGACCTACCAGATAGTCGGTGAGGACGAGGCCGACATCAGGCAGAGCAAGCTGTCGGTCGGCTCCCCCATCGCCCGTGCCCTGATCGGCAAGGAAGAAGGCGACGTGGTGATGGTCAAGACGCCCAGCGGTGCGGTCGAGTACGAGATAGTCGAGGTTCGCCATATCTAAGCCCGGCGTGCACGATGCTGGCGCAATCAGTTGGCTGCTGGCTCAGACTCTCTGGGTCGGCGGCCTCTGGTTGCTGCATTTCCTGCTGCTGCCGGCGATAGCCAAGGCTGGCCTGGCGTCTTTGCTGGTGGAGGAACTGAGCAACACCTTGCGCCCGCTGCTGGTTGGCTTGGCGGCGTTCTGTGCGGGGTTGCAGGTCTTGGTGCTGATTCGCGCGCAGCGCCTGGCGAGCCTGTGGTGCGATAGGCGCGGACAGCTGTTGCTGGTGATCGTGGCGATGGCGGGTAGTTACTTCGCGGTGCGGCAGTGGTTGCCAGAGGCCGAACTTTGGCTGATGTTCAGCTACCTGGTCATGGCTTTTTGCGGTTTATTGCTGGTGTTGCAGCCGGTGCCGAGCGCTTCAGGCGGCAGGGGCTGGGTTTAGCCTGAGCGGCGCGACCCAGCTTAAGCCTTAACCCTGGTGACGATGGATATTCGACAGGTTTTTATTCGGCTTGGGGCTCTTGCGGTAAATCAGGGCCATCTTGCCGATAACCTGAACCAAGTCGGCTTTGCCGGCTTTGCACAGTTCATTGATGGCGGCCAGGCGACCCTCGCGCTCGACTATGCGTAATTGCACTTTAATCAGTTCATGATCGCTCAGCGCGCGCTCCAGTTCAGCCAGCACGCCTTCGGTCAAGCCATTGTCAGCCACTATCAATACGGGTTTCAGGTGGTGGCCGATAGATTTGAATTGTTTCTTCTGCTCTTGAGTGAGCGGCATAATCTGATTCCTGCATTTAATCTGGTAAAAAACGGCGATCAGTTTACCCGAGCGCCTTCGGCGTCGCCCAGATATTCATGCTCTGTACAGTTCGAGGTATTGCGTGGCACGTTCCAAGACCAGTCAAGGTTGGCTGAAAGAGCATTTCAACGACCCCTACGTCAAAATGGCGCAGAAGGATGGCTATCGTTCGCGCGCCAGCTACAAGCTGCTGGAGATTCAGGAGAAAGATCGCATCCTGCGGCCTGGCATCACCGTGGTCGATCTGGGCGCCGCGCCTGGCGGTTGGTCGCAGGTCACCAGTCGGGTGATTGGTGATAAAGGCACCTTGATCGCTTCGGACATATTAGAGATGGACAGCATTCCGGACGTCACCTTTATTCAGGGCGACTTTACCGACGATGCGGTGTTCGCGCAGATCCTCGAGGCGATTGGCGGCAAGCCGGTAGACCTTGTGATTTCCGATATGGCCCCCAATATGAGTGGGGTAAGGGAGTCGGATCAACCGCGGGCCATGTACCTGTGTGAGTTGGCGCTGGATCTTTCGGCCCGCGTATTGCGTCCGGGCGGTGATTTTCTGATCAAGATCTTCCAGGGTGAAGGCTTCGATCTGTATCACAAGCAGGTGCGCCAGATGTTCGACAAGGTGCAGATGCGCAAGCCGCTGTCTTCGCGGGATCGCTCCCGTGAGCAATATATGTTGGCTCGGGGTTTTCGCGGGCTGTGACAGCCGGCAACTCGGGGGCGCTTGGCGAGTCGAATGACGCCTGGTTCTGTGCTTGGCAAATAAAGGGTTACAGACGGCGTCTGCCAGGTGTGGGCGTTGTGTAGTAAGTTAGATCGGTACATAACTGGTCGTCATGCGAAGCACGCTTCGACACGGGGCCTGCTGCAGAGGGTAGCTAATTGAACGACATGGCAAAGAATCTGGTCCTGTGGCTGATCATCGCCGCCGTTTTGGTCACGGTGATGAACAATTTCTCCAGCCCGAATGAGTCTAATAAGCTCAATTACTCGGAATTTATCCAGCAGGTCCAGGATGGCGGCGTCAAGCGCGTGACCGTCGATGGTTTTATCATCAGCGGCGTGCGTAACGATGGCTCGTCCTTCGAGACCGTGCGTCCGGCGATTCAGGACAATGGCCTGATCAAGGACTTGATCGACAACCATGTCGAGATCGTTGGCAAGCAGCCCGAGCAGCAGAGCATCTGGACTCAGTTGCTGGTCGCCAGCTTCCCGATCCTGGTGATTATCGCGGTATTTATGTTCTTTATGCGCCAGATGCAGGGCGGTGGCGGCGGTAAGGGCGGCCCCATGAGCTTTGGCAAGAGCAAGGCGCGCCTGCTCTCGGAAGATCAGGTCAAGACCACCTTCGCCGACGTCGCTGGTTGCGACGAGGCCAAGGAAGAGGTCGGCGAGCTGGTCGAGTTCCTGCGCGACCCAGGCAAGTTCCAACGCCTCGGTGGGCGCATCCCGCGTGGCGTGCTGATGGTCGGCTCGCCGGGTACCGGTAAGACGCTGCTGGCCAAGGCGGTTGCCGGCGAGGCCAAGGTGCCGTTCTTTACCATCTCCGGTTCGGATTTCGTCGAGATGTTCGTCGGTGTCGGCGCCAGCCGAGTGCGCGACATGTTCGAGCAAGCCAAGAAGCACGCGCCGTGCATCATCTTTATCGACGAAATCGACGCCGTCGGCCGCCATCGTGGTGCCGGCATGGGCGGTGGTCACGACGAGCGCGAGCAGACCCTCAACCAGTTGTTGGTGGAGATGGATGGCTTCGAAATGAACGATGGCGTCATCGTCATCGCCGCCACCAACCGTCCGGACGTGCTGGACCCGGCGCTGCTGCGCCCGGGTCGTTTCGACCGCCAGGTGGTCGTCAGTTTGCCGGATATCCGCGGCCGCGAGCAGATTCTCAAGGTGCATATGCGCAAAGTGCCGATGGGTGAGGATGTCGCGCCTGCGGTCATCGCCCGTGGTACCCCGGGTTTCTCCGGTGCCGATCTGGCCAACCTGGTCAACGAAGCCTCGTTGTTTGCCGCACGCGCCGGCAAGCGGGTGGTCGAGATGAAGGAGTTCGAGCTGGCCAAGGACAAGATCATGATGGGCGCCGAGCGCAAAACCATGGTCATGTCGGACAAGGAAAAGCTCAATACCGCGTTCCACGAGGCTGGCCATGCCATAGTTGGGCGTCTGGTGCCCGAGCATGACCCGGTCTACAAGGTGTCGATCATTCCCCGTGGTCGCGCCCTCGGTGTGACCATGTTCCTCCCCGAAGAAGACCGCTACAGCCTGAGCAAGCGTGCCCTGACCAGTCAGATCTGCTCGCTGTTCGGTGGGCGTATCGCCGAGGAGATGACCCTGGGCTTCGATGGCGTCACCACCGGTGCCTCGAACGACATCATGCGCGCCACTCAGTTGGCCAAGAACATGGTGACCAAGTGGGGCTTGTCGGAAAAACTCGGCCCGCTGATGTATGCCGAAGAAGAGGGTGAGGTCTTCCTGGGTCGCAGCATGGGTAGCCCGCAGAGCAATGTGTCGGCCGATACGGCGAAACTGATCGACCAGGAAGTGCGCAGCATCATCGATGGGTGCTATGGCACGGCGAAAAGCCTGCTGCTGGAAAATCGTGACAAGCTCGATGCCATGGCGCAGGCGCTGATGAAGTACGAAACCATCGGTGCCGAGCAGATCGAAGACATCATGAACGGTCTGACGCCGCGTGAGCCGCGTGGCTGGCAGGACGGTGGCGATAGCGGCGGCACGCCCGTGGCGACTGTCGATGCGCTGGGCTCTTCAGATAAACCTATTGGTGGCCCCGCCGCCGAGCATTAAGGTCCTAAATGCCTGTTGTGCAAAACTTTAACCGGCTGCCCTGTGGCAGCCGGTTTCTTGATTTAAGCCGTCCGCAAGTGATGGGCATCCTCAACGTTACCCCCGACTCCTTTTCCGATGGTGGTCGCTATGGTCGGCGCGATGCGGCCTTGCGCCATGCCGAGGCCATGCTGCGCGCGGGCGCGACTCTGATAGATGTGGGGGGCGAATCGACCCGCCCTGGTGCTCGCGCGGTTTCACCGGCGGAAGAGTTGGAGCGGGTAGCACCCGTGGTCGAGGCGATTGCCGCCGAGCTGGATGTGATTATTTCGGTGGATACCTCGACGCCTGCGGTGATACGCGAAACCGCGCGCCTGGGTGCCGGGCTGATCAACGATGTGCGTTCGCTGCAGCGCGATGGGGCCCTGGCCGCGGCGGCCGACAGCGGTCTGCCGGTGTGCCTGATGCATATGCGCGGCGAGCCGAGCACCATGCAGCAGAATCCTCTGTATGCCGATGTGCTGGTCGAGGTGCGTGATTTTCTTGTCGAGCGCATGGCAGCTTGTGCGACGGCCGGTATCGCCGCCGAGCGGCTGCTGCTCGATCCGGGCTTTGGCTTCGCCAAGACCCTGGAGCACAATCTCCGGTTATTCAAGCATCTGGACTCGCTGCATGAATTGGGGCGGCCGTTGTTGGTCGGCGTTTCACGCAAGAGCATGATCGGCAAGGTGCTGGGGCATGAGGTCGGCGAGCGTTTGTACGGCAGCCTGGCTTTGGCGGCGCTGGCGATAACCAAGGGTGCGCATATCCTGCGGGTGCATGATGTGCCTGAGACAGTTGATGTGGTGCGCATGATTACCGCAGTTGAAGCGGCAGAATAAATTAGAGGGACAAGCAGGAATGAGCAGAAAATATTTTGGTACTGACGGCATCCGTGGCCGTGTCGGCGATTTCCCCATTACCCCGGACTTTATGCTCAAGCTGGGCTGGGCCGCCGGCATGGCGTTCCGCAAGCAGGGCAAGTGCCGCATTCTGATCGGCAAGGACACGCGCATCTCCGGCTATATGTTCGAATCGGCGCTTGAGGCCGGGCTTGCCGCGGCCGGCGCCGATGTGCAGTTGCTCGGTCCTATGCCGACCCCGGCCATCGCCTACCTGACCCGCACCTTCCAGGCCGATGCCGGTATCGTCATCAGTGCCTCGCACAACCCGCACGACGACAATGGCATCAAGTTCTTCTCCAGTCAGGGCACCAAGCTGCCGGATGACGTCGAGTTGATGATCGAGGCGTTGCTCGATCAGCCGATGACGGTGGTGGAGTCGGCGAAAATCGGCAAGGCCTCGCGCATCAACGATGCATCGGGGCGCTATATCGAATTCTGTAAAAGCAGTGTGCCGACTAATACCAGCTTTGCCGGGCTGAAGATTGTCATCGACTGCGCCCATGGCGCGGCCTACAAGGTGGCGCCCAGCGTGTTTCGCGAGTTGGGTGCCGAGGTCTCGGTGCTGTCGGCACAGCCGGATGGGCTGAATATCAACGATGGTTGCGGCTCGACTCATATGGGGGCGTTGCAGGCCGAGGTGGTCGCGCGTCAGGCGGATCTGGGGATTGCCTTCGACGGAGATGCCGATCGGGTGTTGATGGTCGATCACACCGGCACCCTGGTCGATGGTGACGAGCTGCTGTTTATCATCGCGCGGGACCTGCATGAGCGCGGCAAGCTGCAGGGTGGGGTGGTCGGCACCCTGATGAGCAATCTGGGGCTGGAGCTGGCTCTGGCCGATCTGGCTATTCCTTTTGTGCGGGCCAAGGTGGGTGATCGCTATGTGATCGCCGAACTGCTGGCGCGTGATTGGCAGCTGGGTGGCGAGGGCTCGGGGCATCTGGTGTGTTTCCAGCACACCACCACTGGCGATGCCATCATCGCCGCGTTGCAGGTGCTGATGGCGCTCAAACGTCGTGGCCAGGGCCTCGCCGAGGCGCGTCAAGGCATGCAGAAGTGTCCGCAGGTGCTGGTCAATGTGCGTTTTGCCGGTGGCGTGGATCCGCTGGAGCATGTCGCCGTGCAGGCGGCCAGTGCGCGGGTGACCGAGCAGATGGCGGGGCGCGGGCGGGTGCTGCTGCGCAAATCCGGTACCGAACCGCTGGTGCGGGTGATGGTTGAAGGCGACGATGAAGGCCAGGTGCGCGGCTATGCCGATGAATTGGCTAAGGTTGTTGCCGAGGTATGTGCTTGATTCGGCTTGCCAGTCCTGAATCGGTTGGGTAACATCTGCGCCCTCTTTGACCGACGAGGTAAAGCATGCGTCGCCCAATGGTTGCTGGTAACTGGAAAATGCACGGTACCCGCGCC
>NZ_JAUYNP010000174.1 GCF_030696055.1 Pseudomonas sp.
TTGGGAGTGGAGGCGAGGTTGTGGGTGAGTTCCAGTGCCCGAGCGAGACGCATAAAAAATCCGATGCCAATACTGGCATCGGATTTTGATTTCTTGCGGCCAAAGGTCAAGTAAGAGGGCTTAACTGATCGGCATTAGCCCTCGGGCGGCTTTTTTGTGGGGCGCAGGTTTTATTCCTGGCCGTCACGATCACGAAAACCCAGCAAGTACAAAATGCCATCCAGTCCCAGGGTGGAGATGGCCTGCTTGGCCGATTGCTTGACCAGCGGCTTGGCGCGGAACGCCACGCCCAGGCCGGCAATCGCCAGCATCGGCAGGTCATTGGCCCCATCGCCCACGGCAATGGTCTGCTCCAGGCGCAAACCTTCCTTGTGCGCCAGTTCGCGCAACAGATCGGCCTTGCGCTGGGCATCGACTATCGGCTCGACCGCCACACCGGTGACCAGACCGTCGACTATCTGCAGTTCGTTGGCGAACACATAGTCGATGCCCAGTTGGGTCTGCAACTGTTTGGCAAAATAGCTAAAGCCGCCAGACAGAATCGCGGTCTTGTAACCCAGGCGCTTGAGTTCGGCGAACAGGGTTTGCGCGCCCTCGGTCAGACGCAAGGACGCGCCGATATCGGCCAGCACGCTTTCCGGCAGGCCCTTGAGCAGCGCCAGGCGCTCCCTGAAGCTGGCGGCGAAGTCCAGTTCGCCGCGCATGGCCCGCTCGGTAATCGCCGCCACCTGCTCACCGACGCCGGCGGCCTTGGCCAGCTCGTCGATCACCTCGGCCTCGATCAGCGTCGAGTCCATGTCGAACACCGCCAGGCGCCGGTTACGGCGGAACAGCGAGTCGCGCTGAAACGCGATATCGACGTTCAGCTCCTGGGCCACGCGGAGGAACTCGGCGCGCAGGGCGGCTGGATCCGCCGGCTCGCCGCGCACGGAGAACTCGATGCAGCCCTTGCCCTGCTCGGCCGGCATATCCAGCGGCATGCGCCCGGACAGGCGATCGATATGGTCGATATTCAGGTCATAGCGCGCGGTGATCGCACTGACCCGCTGCAACTGCTCGGCCGTCACCTTGCGCGTCAGCAGGGTGACTATATGCCGGGCCTTGCCCTGGCCGCTGACCCACTGCTGATAGTCCGCCGCGGAGACCGGGGTAAAGCGCACCTGCTGGTCCAGCTTGTAGGCGGTAAACAGCACGTCCTTGAGCACCGAAGATGCTCGCTCGGTACCGGGAATCTCCACCAGAATGCCGAAGGACAGGGTGTCATGGATCACCGCCTGGCCAATATCGAGGATATTCACCCCACCCTGAGCCAGTACGCCGGTGATGGCGGCAGTCAGACCGGGACGGTCTTCGCCGGTGATATTGATCAGGACGATTTCGCGCAAGGCGCACTCTCCAGGGCAGTATGGATTGCAGGCGGCCCGTCAATTACTTAACAAGCCAGAGAAACAGGCTGGGCGAAAACGTAGCGAGCGAGGGTTAGGCAAGGCAAAAACAGGCGAGGAAGCGGAGTGTACGAGCCGTACATGAGCATTCCGAGCCGGTTTTTAACGCGGCATAACCGAGTGCAGTAGTTTTCACACAACCTGAAAAGGCGCACATTCTACCCATTTTCGCCGTAATACAGCCACGCACGGCGCTTTGCCCGCTGCAGGGCGGCCGCTATACTGCGCGCCAACTCCAGTCGACAAGAGCCGAGCCCCGTGAACCGGCCCGCCCCCGTTAAACCCGATAACTTCTTTCTGCTGCTGTTCCAGGCCCTGCGCCAAAAACGTGTCCCCCTGGCGCTGCGCATCGTCAGCCATAGCCTGCTGCTGGTGGCTCTGGCCCTGGTGATCTACGGCTGGGTGATCGGCATGCAGTTCAAGCATGCCATGCAGCAACAGGCCGAAGCCCTGGGCACCAGCCTGATCACCCAGACGGCAGCCTCGGCCACCGAGTTGCTGGTGTCCAACGACATCCTCAGCCTCAACGTGCTACTGGGTAATCTGGTGAAGAACCCGCTGGTGGCCCATGCCGCCATCTACAGCGTGGACAACCGCATTCTCGCCGAAGCCGGCGCGCGCCCGAGCAAGAGCATGCTGGGCGAAACCGAGGGGCTATATTCGACGCCCATCACCTTCCAGGAAGTGATAGCCGGGCAACTGCGCATCAGCCTGGATATGCAGCAGTTTCAACAACCCATGACCATCAGCCTGCAGAGCATGGGCATCCTCAGCCTGATCCTGCTGGCCCTGACCCTGTCACTGAGCATGCGCCTGGGCCGGCATATCTCCACCCCTCTGCTGCAACTGCGGGTCTGGCTGCGCGACCCGGATGATCCGGCCCCGGGCGCCGGGCGTCAGGATGAGATCGGCGACCTGGCGCGTCAGCTGCAGGCCCGCCTGGTGCCGGAAAAACCGGCGCCTGAGCCGGATACGTTCTACGACGCCGCCGAGCAAGACCCGGCAGAGGACTATCTGCCAGAGTCGTTCGACGACGAGCCGGACTTCGCGGTGCCCAACCTGCGCGATCCGCACTTCGACGATCTGGATGATGAAGAGCCGCAACCGCAACGCCTGAGCCATAGAGATGAGCTGCAGGACGACCCTTTCGCCGAGTTGCGCGACGACAGCGAGTTCGCTGGACAGCCCATGCTGGCACCAGAGCCGCCCCAGCAGCCGCAACCGAGTGCGGCGCTGGCCATCCAACTGGGCGCTCAGGAGCAGCTACGGCGCCTGCCGCGCACGCGCCTGATGGAATTGCTGCAACGCTACCGCGATTGCCTGAACCAGGCTGCCGCCCTCTACCAAGGCGAGCTGCATACCCTGAGCGACGGCAGCAGCCTGATGTTGTTCCACCAGCAGGACAGCGGTGAGGATTACCTGACCCACGCCATCTGCTGTGGCGAGCTGATGCGTGCCCTCGGTCATGCCCTGCAAATCGAGGTGGCCGACAGCGGCATCACCCTGCAGCTGCAGCTGGGCCTGAGCCTGGGTGAAAACCTGCTCGAGCTCAGCCAGGGCGACCTGCTGCTCAGTGCAACCGCACAGGATGCCCTGGCGCTGTCGCAGCACAGCCGCAACCTGCTGCTGGTCGAGCGCAGCATTGCCGATGACCCGCTGGTGCGCCAGCGCGCGCGCATCCGCGCCATCGCCAGCCCGCAAGGCGCCTACTGCGTGGAGCGCTTGCTGGAGCCCTACCCCTCGCTGCTGGAGCGGCAGCTGAGCCATATGCACGAAGGCGAGTGAAGGGCTGAGTCCGCTTAAGCGGATTCAGCGGATTCAGCACTAGCGCCCAGTCAGGCAGCACAGCTTAGAAGCGGAACACTTCTGCTTCGTCGCGGTTTGGCTCCGCGACCGGAATCCGCGGCACCGCCGGCCGCGGCGCCGGCTTGGCCGGGGCAGGTTTAGGGGCGGGCTTGACCGCCACCGGAGGCGGATTGCCGTACTCCTCCACCGCCTGCGCCAATTGCTCGACCAGCTGCTGCACCACCAGGCTCTGCGCCCGCACCTGATCGACTATGGCACCCCGGTGCGCTTCTTCCAGGCGCACCAGGCGGCCGTCGAGCAACGTGCCGTCGGCAGCCGACAGGCGCCACTGCGCTTCCAATACGGCCGGACGCTCCGGCCCCGAATCCAGGCGAGTAATGGCAAGCGCCACGCGCACCTGCGGGGCAAAACCTGGCGCCGCCGGGGCCAGCACCAGGTTCTGGCTATTCAGGCGCGCAGCCAACTGGCGCAGCAGTTGCTGATCGATCTCAGACGCCAGATTGCCGGCCCAGCGCGCACCCTCGGCCGAGGTCAGGCTGCCGTCGAGCTGACGCTGCAACAAAGCCTCACGCTGCAGGTAATCGGCAATCGAAATAGGCCCCAGCAGCACCGCCACACCCTGAGTGCCCGTCGGCACGCCGAGGTTGCCGCCATCCAGTTGGTACAGCGGCGTCTGCTGGTAGCGCGTGCAGCCAGCCAGGCTCAGCACGCCAGCCAAGAGTAGAAAAACCGGGAGACGCATTACAGTCATGACACTCATCCTGCCGGCAGGCATGCCGGCATGCATAGAAAACGACGGAGACGGACTGTCTAAACAGACCATCGCGCGGCCGCCTATCATCCGCCAAAGCGCCGCCTGACTCCAGCACCGCCTTGGCCCGCGGGACTTCGCAGTCCGTTGAAAAACTACCTACGTTGCCCCTCCCGATAAAAGAAAGGGGCGTTAAAAACAGGCTCGGAATGCTCATTTACAGCTCGTAAACTCCGCTTCCTCGCCTGTTTTTGCCTTGTCTCGGCTGCCTCGCCTACATTTTTCAACGGCCTGTTAGCCCGCCACTTCGACCAACAGGCTATCGACCCGCTGGAAGCCGCGCGGCAGCTTGTTGCCACGCCGCCCGCGCTCGCCCTTGTAGTGCTCCAGATCGTCCGCCTTGAGCGACAGAGTGCGCTTGCCGGCCTGCAACACCAGGGTCGCACCCACAGGCAGCACGGCCAGATCAGTCAAGTACTCCTCGCGGCTGGCGACACGCTCGCCGGGGATGCCGATGATCTTGTTGCCCTTGCCTTTACCCAGCTGCGGCAGATCCGCGACCTTGAACAGCAACAGACGACCCTCTGTAGTCACCGCGGCCAGCCAGTCCTCTTCGCGATTGCTCAAGGGCTTGGGCGGCACCACCAGCGCACCGCTCGGCAGGCTGAGCAGGGTCTTGCCAGCCTTGTTCTTGGCCTGCAGATCCTCGCCCTTGACCACGAAACCGTAGCCGGCATCCGAGGCGATTACATACAGGGCGTTGTCATCCGGCAACAGCACGCACTCGAAGGTCGCCCCCGGCGGTGGCTGCAGGCGACCGGTGAGCGGCTCGCCCTGCCCCCGCGCGGAAGGCAGCGAGTGGGCGGGCAGCGAGTAACTGCGCCCGGTCGAATCGATAAACACCGCAAACT
>NZ_JAUYNP010000175.1 GCF_030696055.1 Pseudomonas sp.
TTGGGAGTGGAGGCGAGGTTGTGGGTGAGTTCCAGTGCCCGAGCGAGACGCATAAAAAATCCGATGCCAATACTGGCATCGGATTTTGATTTCTTGCGGCCAAAGGTCAAGTAAGAGGGCTTAACTGATCGGCATTAGCCCAATTGGGCGGCTTTTTTATGCTCGTTTCTGTGCTCAGTTGCGATCGGCGAGGATGCCGATGATAAAGAACACCAGCAGCAGCACCGGGGCCAGGGTGAAGTTGTTGAAGTAGCCCAGCCCCTTGGCCATATAGGGAGTGGCGAAGACCAGCAGCAGGCCGTAGCCGATGGCGCAGAGCAGGACGAAGATCAGGGTGCGCAGGAAAAAGTTCATGCTACTGGTGGAGCGCTGCACCCAGGCGTTGATGCTGGGGCCGAACAGCACCAGCAGGGTGGCCATGATCGCCAGGGCAATATCGTGGAGGTGGCTGCGGCTCCAGCGCGACAGGGTGACGATCAGGTCGAGTAGCAGATCCATCCGGTTTCCTTAGTCTGGGGGCAGACGGTGTTTCAGGGCAGAAAGTATTGCAGCAGGTCGTTGAGAAACAGCTGGCCTTCGCGGGTGGCGACCAGGCGTGCCGGGTCGGCCAGCATCAGGCCGCGCTGCTGCGCCGCGCTGCGCGCCTCGGCGAGCAGGCTGAGCGGCAGGCCGGTGCGCTGAGTGAACAACTCGCTGGCGACTCCGTCCGTGAGGCGCAGCACATTCATCAGAAATTCGAAGGGCAGCTCATCCACCCCCAGCGCGCGTTCGCCGGCGCTGAAGCGCTTGCCGCTGTCCAGATAGTCCTTGGGCAGACGGGTTTTCCAGCTGCGGCTGATGCTGCCGTCTGGGCAACTCAACTTGGCGTGGGCGCCGGCGCCTATGCCGAGGAAGTCGCCGAAGGTCCAGTAGTTGAGGTTATGCCGCGCCGCCTTACCCGCCTGTGCGTAGGCCGAAACTTCGTACTGTGCGTAGCCCTCGGCGGCCAGCAGGGCCTGGCCGGCTTCCTGAATATCCCAGAGGATATCGTCCTCCGGCACCTCAGGCGGCTGGTTCCAGAACACCGTATTGGGTTCGACCGTCAGCTGATACCAGGACAAATGGGTCGGGGCCTGGGCGATGGCGATACGCAGATCGCTCAAGGCGTCTTCGATGGACTGCTGCGGCAGGCCGTGCATCAGGTCCAGGTTGAAGTTGTCGAAGCCGGCGGCGCGGGCCATATCGGCGGCGCGCACGGCTTCATCACCGTCGTGGATACGGCCCAGGGCCTTGAGTTTGTCCGCCTGGAAGCTCTGCACGCCGATCGACAGGCGATTGATGCCCAGGCTGCGGTAGTCGCGGAACTTGGCCTGCTCGAAGGTGCCGGGGTTGGCCTCCAGGGTGATCTCGATATCCGGCGCAAACGCCACGCGCCGCTCGACCCCTTGCAGCAAGCGGCCGAGGGCCTTGGCCGAGAACATGCTGGGGGTGCCGCCGCCGAAAAAGATCGAGCTTAGCGGCCGGCCATACACCCGGGGCAGGTCTTCATCCAGGTCGGCGAGCAGGGCGTCGACGTACTCCTCTTCCGGCAGTGTCGGCCCGGCGGCGTGGGAGTTGAAGTCGCAATAGGGGCACTTCTTCACGCACCAGGGGATATGGATATAGAGCGCCAGGGGGGGTAGCTCGAAGCCGCTTTTGCTCCCCTCGCCCTCTGGGAGACGACTGCATGGATGCAGGAGGTAGGGCGACGCAGGATGCCCAAGCCGAGGGGCCGGGGGAGAGGGTGTTGGGCTCATGCCAGGCCCAACCGCTGTTTTAGCAGCGCCATGGCGCGGGCGCGGTGGCTCAACTGGTTCTTCTCGGCAGGCGGCAGTTCGGCGCTGGAGCAATCGCGCTCGGGGACCCAGAACAGCGGGTCGTAGCCAAAGCCCTGCACGCCTTGGGCGGCATGCAGAATACGTCCGTGCCACAGGCCTTCGCAGAGGATCGGCAGGGGATCGTCGGCGTGCCGTAGCAGCGCCAGGCAGCAGACAAACTGGGCGCCGCGCTCGGCATCCGGCACGTCTTTCAGCACGTGCAGCAGCTTGGCGTTATTCGCCGCATCGCCCTGGCCATCGGCATAGCGCGCCGAGTAGATACCCGGCGCGCCGCCGAGGAAATCCACCGCCAGGCCCGAGTCGTCAGCCAGCGCCGGCAGACCGGACACGCGGGCGGCATTACGCGCCTTGAGGATGGCGTTCTCGACAAAGGACAGGCCGGTCTCTTCCGGCTCCACCTCGGAAAACTCAGCTAGCGAGCGCACGCGCACGGAGGCGCCGAGCATGGCCTGCAGTTCTTTGAGTTTGCCGGCGTTATGACTTGCGAGTACGAGCTCTTTGAAAGGCATCATTCGTCGGGGAAAAATTCCTGGTTGAATTCGAAGCTGCGCGCCACGCCATCGGCGGCGGTGAGGTTGATGGTGAAGCGCAACATTTCCCGTTGGTCGAAGGGGAACTGCGCCAGGTAATAGATGGCCGCGCCTTCGGTGATCTGCTTGAAGCTCAGCGGGTGGCTGCGCCCGACCAGATCCTTGACCTCACCGCTGACGTTGGCCGTGCTGGCTTTACCCGTTTTGAGCACGGCGATATTCACCACGCCCTGGTTTTTGCTGCGCACCAGGCCGCTGGCGGCGGCGACTTCCGGCTGCAGGAAGCTGGAGTTGAAGGCGCTGTAGTGTACGTCCAGATCGCCGAAGCTCTGCTTGCGTTCAGCAAGCGCGGGCAGGCTCAGGCACAGGGCGATTAGGACAAGGGCAAGGCGATGCATAGTGGTTCTCCTTAATATGACATCGAGGTGTCAGTTGGTGAACTACGCCTCGACAGCGCTGGGACCGCTGATTCGGTAGATACCGATTTCACCTAACAGATTAGGCCAAATCCGGCTGGCCCAACCGTGGCGATGCTCGCGATCCACGGCCAGGCGATTCATCACCTTGGCGTTTTGCGCCTGGCACAGGCGTTCGAAGTCGGCGAAGGTGCAGAAGTGGATATTCGGCGTGTTGTACCAGGTGTAGGGCAGAAAGTCCGACACCGGCATGCGCCCCTTGCTGCTCAGGTACCAGCGGCAGCGCCAGTGGGCGAAGTTGGGGAAGGTGATGATGCAGGTCTTGCCGATCCGCAGCATTTCCGCCAGTACCTTGTCGGGGTAGTGCAGGGCTTGCAGCGATTGGGTCATCACCACCACGTCGAAGCTGGCGCTGGCGAAGTTGCCCAGGCCCTGGTCGAGGTTCTGCTCGAGCACGTTGACGCCCTTGCGCAGGCATTGGGCGATGTTGTCCGGGTCGATTTCCAGGCCGTAGCCGCTGACCCCTTTGTATTCGCTCAACCAGGCCAGCAATTCGCCATTGCCGCAACCCAGGTCGAGCACCCGGCTGCCGGCCGGAATCCATTCCTGGATGATGTCTAGATCCGCTCGCATGGCTACACCTCGATCCGTTTCATATAGCTGTCGAAGGCCTGCACGTAGCGCGGGATCGGCATCAGGAAGGCGTCGTGGCCCTGGGGCGCATCGATTTCCAGGTAGCAGACGTTCTTCCGCGCGGCGGTCAGGGCGTCGACTATTTCCCGCGAGCGCGCCGGCGAGAAGCGCCAGTCGGTGGTGAAGGACATCACGCAGAAGTCCGCCGTGACCTGGCTCAGGGTCTTGGCCAGGTCGCCGTCATGGTTGGCCGCCGGGTCGAAGTAGTCCAGGGCCTTGGTCATCAGCAGGTAGGTGTTGGCGTCGAAACGCCCGGAGAACTCCTCGCCCTGGTAGCGCAGGTAGCTCTCGACCTGGAACTCGACGCTGTGGAAGTCGTAGTTGAGCTTCTCGCTCTTCAGGCCGCGGCCGAATTTCTCGCCCATGGCGTCGTCCGACAGGTAGGTGATATGGCCGACCATGCGCGCCAGCATCAGGCCGCGCTTGGGAATCACCCCCTGTTCCTGGAAGTGCCCGCCATGGAACTCCGGGTCGGTGAGGATGGCCTGGCGCGCCACCTCGTTGAAGGCGATGTTCTGCGCCGACAGCTTGGGCGCCGAGGCGATGGCCAGGCAGTGGCGCACCCGCTCGGGGTAGCTGATGGTCCATTGCAGTGCCTGCATGCCGCCCAGGCTGCCGCCGATTACTGCCGCCCACTGCTGAATGCCCAGGTTGTCGGCCAGGCGCGCCTGGCTGTGCACCCAGTCTTCCACCGTCATCACCGGGAAGTCGGCGCCGAAGGGTTTGCCGGTGGCCGGGTTGGTGCTGCTGGGGCCGGTGGAGCCGTTGCAGCCGCCGAGGTTGTTGAGGCTGACGACGAAGAACTTGTTGGTGTCGATCGGCTTGCCGGGGCCGATGCAGCTGTCCCACCAGCCGGGCTTGCGCTCATCCGCGCTGTGGTAGCCGGCGGCGTGGTGGTGACCGGACAGGGCGTGGCAGATCAGCACCGCATTGCTGTGTGCGGCATTTAGTTCGCCATAGGTCTCGAAAATCAGTTGGTAGTCGGCCAGGCTGCGCCCGCAGGCCAGCGCCAGGGGTTCGGCAAAATGCATCACCTGGGGTGTCACCAGGCCAACAGAGTCTGGGGGAAAGGCAGTCGGCATCGACCCTGCTCGCAATATAGGAAAAGGAAGTGAGGAGGAAAGTGCAGCAGTCTAAAGAGCGCCGCCCCAGGCGGCAAGCGCATGGGGCGGCGGGGTAGGGTCTGTTGCCGTTTCGTTCGCGGCCGCGCCGGAGCCTGTTTTTGCGCGAGGCAAGGCACGAGGAGCG
>NZ_JAUYNP010000177.1 GCF_030696055.1 Pseudomonas sp.
AAGCGCGTTAGCCGCAAGCGGCTTGCCGAGCCTGTTTTTAACGCAGCAGGGCCGACGCGCAGCTGGCTTTAATGGGTTCTTAGCGGCGGCCAAAGATAATCAGCACCACCCCGCCCAGGGTGATGGCGCAGGCCAGCAGTGCCAGCAGGCTGAGGCGTTCGTCCAGCAGCAGATAACCCAGCAGCAGGGCCACCACCGGATTGACGAAGGCGAAGGTCGATACCAGGCTCGGCCGCACTTCGCGCAGCAGCCAGAAATACGCCGGGTACACGCCGAGGCTGACCGGCAGCACCAGATAAGCCAGCCACAGCCAGGCCTCGCCGCTTATGGCGGCTAGGTCAAGGCCTTGCCAGTCGCCGTGGGCCACGCCGAATAGGGCCAGCAGCAGCGCGCCGATCAGCATTTGCAGGCTCAAGCCCAGCCAGCTGGAGCGAAATGGCGGGCGCTGGCGCAGCAGCCAGGCGCCAATCGCCCAGCAGAGGGTCGCCACCACCACCAGGGCGCCGGCGAACCACTGCGTCGGGGAGGCCGAGCCGCCCAGGCCGTTATTCATCAGCAGGACTATGCCACCGCAGGCCACGGCCAAGCCGAGCAGCACCCAGGGCGGCGGGCGTTCGCCGAGCAGCCATTCCAGGGCCACGCTCCATAGTGGCAGGGTGGTGTAGAGCATCGCCAGCATGCCGGTCGGCAGGAACTGGTTGGCGTAGATCAAGGCGCCCTGGCCGACAGCGATCAGCGCCAGAGCGCCGATCAGCGCCCCACCCCAGTCGCTGCGCTGGATGCGCAACTGACCGCTGAGGATCACCCAGGCCAGGGCCAGCAGGCCGGCAAAGGCGAAACGCAGGCTGCCGATCATGAAGGGCGGCAGCTCGCGCAGGAGAAAGTGGTTGGCCAGGTAGGTGGTGCCCCAGCCGATATAGATAATGGCAAAGGCGCCGATCAGCAGCAGGGTGCGGGCGCGGGACGCGGTGGCGGACATGACGGACCTGAAAACGACCACGCGCCGAGCAGTGGCGCGTGCAGTGGATTAATGAGCGGCAGCTGCGGTTGCGGGGGCGTTGGCCGGTAAGCGGCGGGTCAGCAACACGGCGAGCATGCTGATGCCGAGGGCGATGCCGATGCAATGGAAGGCGTCATTGTAGGCCATGATCGCCGCCTGCTGATGGGTGATCTCGCTGAGTTTGGCCAGGGCCGCCTGCTCGCTGCCGAGCTTCTCGGTCAGCAGCGCCAGGCGTTCGGCGACCTGCGGATTGCTCGGCACCAGCGACTCGCGCAGGTAGTCGAAATAGAGCTTGGCGCGGCTGTCGAGCAGGGTGGCGAGCAGGGCGATGCCGATGGCGCCGCCGAGGTTGCGCAGGATATTGAACAGGCTGGACGCCGAGCCGGCATCCTGGGACTGCACATACACTGTGGCGATCAGCGAGATGGTCACCATCACCAGGGGCTGGCCGAGGGCGCGGAGTATCTGGATCTGCTTGAACTGCTCGCCGGCAAAATCCGGGTTGAGCACGCCGGAGGCGAAACTGGCCGCGCCGAACAAGCCAAAACCCAGGGCGCACAGCCATTTGGGCGAGACTTTCTTCATTAGCAGCGGCACCAGCGGGATCAGGAACAGCTGCGGCACCCCCATCCACATGATCACCTCGCCGATCTGCAAAGCGTTGTAGCCCTGGATCTGCGCCAGATACAGCGGCAGCACGTAAATCGAACCATACAGGCCCATGCCCAGACCGACGCTGGAGATACTCGACAGGCCGAAGTTGCGCTCGCGCAGCACGCCGAGGTTGATCAGCGGGTTGGGTCGCGACAGTTGCAGGATGACGAACAGCACCAGGCTGATCGCGGCGATGCTGCCCAGCCCGCTGATTAGGCTGGACTCCAGCCAGTCCTTACGGTGACCTTCCTCGAGAAATACCTGCAGGCAACCGAGGCCCAGGCCCAGGGTGAGAATGCCGGCGTAGTCGGTGCTTTTCAGCATCTGCCAATCCGGCGCCTTCTTCTCCAGGCCGTACATCAGCCCGGCGATCATCAGCAGGCCCGGCGGCACGTTGATATAGAAGATATATTCCCAGCCGAAGTTTTCCGTCAGCCAACCGCCCAGGGTCGGGCCTATCGAGGGGGCGAAGGTGGCGGTCAGGGCGAACAGCGCCATGCCCTTGGCGCGGTGATGCTCCGGCAGCTTGATCAAGGTCAGGGTGAAGGCCAGGGGGATCAGCGCGCCGCCGGTAAAGCCCTGCAGGGCGCGGAAGACGATCATGCTCTCCAGGCTCCAGGCCAGGGAGCAGAGCAAGGACGAGGCGAGAAAGCCGATCGACACCCAGACCGCCAGCCGGCGCGCCGAGAGCAGCTGCACCAGCCAGGCGGTGAGTGGGATCATGATGATCTCGGCCACCAGGTAGGAGGTGGAAATCCACGAGCCTTCCTCCAGGGTGGCCGACAGCGCGCCCTGGATGTCCTTCAGCGAGGAGTTGGTGATCTGGATATCCAGCACTGCCATAAAGGCGCCGAGCATGGCGCTCATCACCGCGATCCAGTCGCGCCGGCTCGGTTCGCCGGTCGGGCGCAGCAGCTCGTCAGCCGCCATGGCGGGTAGCGGCCTGGATGTCGACCTTGACCTCGACCGACATGCCGGGGCGGATCAGGCCCTGGAGCGGGTTGTCCGCGGCGAAGGTCAGCTTGACCGGAATGCGCTGTACCACCTTGGTGAAGTTGCCGGTGGCATTGTCCGGCGGCAGCAGGCTGAACTGCGCGCCGGAGGCGGCGAACAGGCTGTCCACCCGGCCCTCGATGGGGCTGTCGGGGAAGCTGTCGAAGCGCAGCTCGGCTTTCTGCCCGGGCTGCATATGGCCGATCTGGGTTTCCTTGAAGTTGGCTTGAATCCAGATGTCCTGGTCGGGCACCAGCGACAGCAGGTAGGCGCCGACCTGCACATATTGGCCATGGCGGGCCGCACGCTGG
>NZ_JAUYNP010000185.1 GCF_030696055.1 Pseudomonas sp.
GCAGCGCTCGCCCTACGCCCTCTACCGCCCGGAGCTGGACCGCCACAGTCTGTTGCGCCTGGCGTTGATGAGCGAACTGAAAGGCGCGGTGGAAGACGGCCAGCTCAGCCTGTACTTCCAACCCAAGCTGAATATCCGCGCGCGCAGCCTGTACGGCGTGGAATGCCTGGTGCGCTGGATTCACCCGGTGCACGGCTTTATTCCGCCGGATGAGTTTATTCCCCTGGCCGAGCAGACCGGTAACGTCTGCGCCCTGACCCGCTGGGTGGTGCGCGCCGCCGTGGCGCAGAGCCGCGCCTGGCAGGACCAGGGCCTGGACCTGAAGACCGCGCTCAACGTCTCCGCCCTGGACCTGGCCGACCCCGACTTTGCCGGCTTTATCGCCGCGCAACTGATTGAACAGGGGGTCGCGCCGGGCAGCCTGATAGTGGAGATCACCGAAAGCGCGGTGATGGCCGACCCCGAACTGGCCATGGGCCAACTGCAGCAGCTGTGCGAGCTGGGCGTGCAGCTGTCGATCGACGACTACGGCACCGGCTACTCGAGCATGGCCCAACTCAAGCGCCTGCCGGTGCATGAGCTGAAGATCGACCAGTCCTTCGTCCGGGACCTGCTGAGCAACCCCGACGACGACATCATAGTGCGCTCGACCATCGAGCTGGGGCACAACATGAACCTCAAGATAGTCGCCGAAGGGGTGGAAACCGAGATCGTGCTGCAACGTCTGGACGAGCTCGGCTGCGATATCGCCCAGGGCTACCTGCTCAGCAAGCCGCTGCCACCGGCGGCCTTTGCCGACTGGCTGGCCAACACCCATTGGACGCTGCCGCGCCACAGCGAGTAAGCCCCGGCATTGCCCAAAGCAAAAAGGGGCCGCAGTACTGGACTGCGGCCCCTTGGAGATTGGCGCGTGAACGACTTAGAACCTGTTCCGGATCTCGCGAGCTAGAGCGAGACAAGGCGCTACGTTAGTAACAGCCTTCGGCTGGTCAAAACAGCCGAGAAACGCAGCGTAGCGGAGTAACAGCCAACGGCTGGCCCGCAGGGTGAGCGCAGCGAATCAAGCGGAGTTTACGAGTTGTAAATGAGCATGACTCGTTTCACTCGCCCTTCGGGCCGCGCTAAAGCGCGTTAGCCGCAAGCGGCTTGCCGAGGCTGTTTTTAACGCCCCTTTCTTTTATCGAGAGGGGCCGACGCGCAGCAGATCCGAGGCAGGTTCTTAGAACAGGTTGTCGCTGATCAGCATGCCATGCCTGACCAGGCAGGTCTTGCGGCCGAGCTGCAATTTGAGCGGGTTACGGGCGGCGATGACCCAGCCCTGGCTGAGTAGCTGATCGATATGCGCACGCAACGCGGGAAGGTAGCGTTGCTCTTCCACGGCAGCGTTCTTTCTGTTCGCTAATAGCAAAATCGAGATCCTTTCTGTATGCCAATAAAATGCAGGCTGCACGCGCAAGCGTGCCGGGCGACACGGTTGCTCCGTGACCCAGCTCGCAAAGCATAGTGGCCCTTTACTGGCCAGGAAAGCGGCAATGGGCCAGCGCGCCGTAGCCGATATGCGTCAAACGCCTATGGCGTTTGGCTTACATCGAAGCCATTGTCGAGGGCGGCGCCGGCAACCTCGGCCCCCGCATTGCCCTGGGGCGAGCTGAATTCCAGGTAGCCATCCTCGACCTTGCCGTAGCGCAGCAGCGCCAAATCCAGCAGGTAGTTCTGATACAGCTTCCAGGGCGCGCGATCCCCCTGCTTGGGAAGCTTGTCGGCGGCGCGCTGGATATAGCCGGAAGCCAGATCGAGAAAAGGCGCGTCCTTGACCTCGCGCCGCACATCGCGCGGGGTGCACTGACGCATGCCGATGGCGTCCATATGCTGGATCAGGCGGCAGAAGTATTCGCTGGACAGGTCGGCCTTGAGCGTCCAGCTGGCGTTGGTGTAGCCCAGCACCACCGCGGCGTTGGGCAGGTCGCGCAGCATGATGCCGCGATAGCCCATGCTCTTGGCCGCATCGAACGGCACGCCATCCACCGCCACCTGCATGCCGCCGAACAGCTGCAGCTCCAGGCCGGTGGCGCTGATGATCACCTCGGCCGGCAGCACCCGACCGGACTTCAGGCGAATGCCCTGGGCGGTAAAGCCGTCGATATGCTCGGTCACCACCGAGGCCTTGCCTGCACGCAGCACCTTGAACAAGTCGCCATCGGGCACCACACAGACCCGCTGATCCCAAGGCTGGTAGCGCGGGCTGAAGTGGCGCATATCGAAATCCGCCCCCAGCTGGCGCCTGGCCAGGCCGAGCAGCAGCTTGCGCACCAGATTCGGCCAGGCCTTGGCCAGTTTGTAGAAGCCCAGTTGCAGCGCCACATTGCGCGTGCGCGCCAAACGATAGACCCAGGTTTCCGGAAGGAAACGCCGCAGCCAGGTGGAGAACGGATCGCCCTGCGGCAGGCTCAGCACATAGCTCGGCGAGCGCTGCAGCATGGTCACGTGCTTGGCCTTGTCGGTCAGCGCCGGCACCAGGGTCACCGCCGTGGCCCCGCTGCCGATCACCACCACCGTCTTGCCGCTGTAATCGAAGTTCTCCGGCCACTGCTGGGGGTGGATAAATTCGCCCTGGAACTGCTCGCGGCCCTTGAACTGCGGGGTATAGCCAGCTTCGTAACGGTAATAGCCGGTGCACAGCAGCAACTGGTTGCAACTCAGCTGGAGCGGCTCGGGCTCGTCGCCGCGTTGCACCTGCAGGGTCCAGCGCGCCGTGGCGCTGCACCAGTCGGCCTTGAGCACCCGATGCTGGTAGCGGATCTTGCGGTCTATGCCATGCTCGCGCGCGGTCTCCTCGATATAGCTGAGGATCGACGGACCGTCGGCAATCGCCAGCGGATTGCTCCAGGGTTTGCAGTTGTAGCCGAGGGTGAACATGTCCGAGTCGGAACGGACGCCCGGATAGCGGAACAGATCCCAGGTGCCGCCCAGCGCCGCGCGCCCTTCGAGAATCGCGAACGCCTTGTCCGGGCACTGCTTTCGCAGGTGATAAGCCGCGCCGACGCCGGACAGGCCGGCCCCGATGATCAAGACATCCAGATGTTCCACCGACATGGGATTCCTCTCCCTCTCCAATATGCTGCTCGCCAGATTCAGCTTAGACGCCAGGCTTGTCAGCCAACCATTAGTACGGCGCCGGCCCGACTTATGCCCAGGCATTACCCCTAACGCACAAACCGACAGCTGCAGCTTAGAGTGGGTTTAAACTGTGCGCCCCGCCACGCCCCTAGAACGCCCATGAATTCCGCCGCCCTCGCCACCCTGCACGCCCATCTGCTCGACGCCCTGAATGCCGCCCCGGCCGAAACCCGCCGCCTGCTCCACGGCCGCGGGCGCTGCTGGCCGGGGCTGGAGCAGCTCAGCGCGGACTGGCTGCAAGGCGTGCTGCTGGTGGCGTTGTTCAAGCAGCCCGCGGACGCTGAACTGGCCGCGCTTAAACAGATGCTGCTGAGCCTCGGCCAATCCGCCGCCTGGCACCACAGCCAGGCCCACGGCCTGCTGCTGCAACAGCGCTACCTGGCGGACAGCCCCAGCCAATGGCTGCTCGGCGAGCCGCGGGAACAATGGCCCATCTGCGAACACGGCCTGCACTACCTGCTGGACCTGGGCACCAAGCAGAACAGCGGGCTGTTCCTCGACATGCGTTACGGCCGCCAATGGGTGCAGGCCCAGGCCCAGGGCAAACGGGTGCTCAACCTGTTCGCCTACACCTGCGGCTTCTCGGTGGCCGCCATTGCCGGCGGCGCCAGCCAGGTGGTCAACCTGGATATGGCCAGGGCCGCCCTGACCCGTGGCCGCGACAATCATCGGCTCAACCAGCACGACCTGAGCCGGGTCAGCTTTCTCGGCCACGACCTGTTCAAGTCCTGGGGCAAGCTGAGCAAGCTCGGCCCCTATGACCTGATCATCATCGACCCGCCCTCCTTCCAGCGCGGCAGCTTCGTGCTGAGCAAGGACTACCCGAAAGTCCTGCGCCGCCTGCCGCAATTGCTAACCGAACACGGCAGCGTGCTGGCCTGCGTCAACGACCCGGAAATCGGCCCCGACTACCTGCTCCAGGCCATGGCCGACGCCGCGCCAGGGCTGCGCTTTGTCGAGCGCCTGGCCAACCCACCGGAGTTTGCCGACATCGACCCGGACAGCGCGCTCAAGGCACTGGTGTTTCGCCAGGGCTGACGCCCGCCTGCGCCTCGTCCATTGCCCGGCCAATACTGGCCAACGGCCGCTTGTGCGGGTTAACCTCCAAGCAAATGTGAACGGCCGCACAGACGCTGTACGGCCCTCAGCCACAGGCGCAGCGGGACAGGTAGGGACGCCATGAGCCAACAGGATGGGCAACACAACACGCGCAGCGAGCAGCTCAACGCCGACTGGAACGACGCGCCCGCCTGGCTGCAGCCCAAACCACGGCCCAAACGCAGCGCCTTTAGGCGCTTTGCCCTGGTCTACAGCGCCCTCGCCATTATCGCCCTCGGCCTCTACCAGTTCGGCCAGCAGAGCGGCCTGATCCGCCTGCTCGAACACAAAGTCGCCGGCCTGCTTAACCCCGCCCCAGCCGTCACTGCACTCCAGCCTCTGCAGATGCAGCCGCCTGCCGATGCGCAGCGCATTCCGGAGCAACTCGACCCCATTCAACCCAGCAACCTGAGCAGCGCCCCGCTGAGCCCGCCGCAGCGGCTGGATGACTGCATCAAGCCCGGCAACCTGATCGACGAAAGCGTGGTCAGTTGCCGCTACGGCGAACTCCCCCGCGCTCAAGCGGCGCCCACCCAGGGCATGGTGTCGGCGGACTATCTGGCGCAATACCAGGCCGAGCAGGCCAAGCGCAACAATGCGCCAGCGCGGCACAGCGCTGAGCCCGAGGTCAGCAGCCAATGGATTCGCAAGTGGGACGGCAACGGCCAGTTCCTCGCCCAATGGCAGGCCGTGGATAACCGCATCGACAGCAGCAGCGTCTGCGCCAACCACCGACGCGGTTCGATCGATTATCGGGAATGCCGCAAGGCAGCCAAGCAGTATTTCAAGCTGGAGTGTCGCCGCTGGGAACAGCGCTGGGACAGTGATAGGCGGGATTTAAGTAGGCGAATGGAACAGCGGTATTGCAGTGCGGGGAATGGGTTTAGTCCGATGGGGTAAGGGGATTTATTGCGGGTTCTCTTTGCTTGTGGCTCCAGCCCAACAGGCGCTCAGCAGGTAGCTATGGCGAATATCCTACAAGGATCAACGGTATTTCGCCCTGTCGCCAATTGGCTCGCGCACCTAACCTAACTACATCCACCGAGCGCCAGGACGGCCTCGGGATCAAGGACGATCGACCATAGCCAAGGTGGCTGCCAATAGGATGTTGGGATGGTCAGGAAAAAACCCGCTTCGGCGGGTTTTTTGTTGCCCGAAAAACGCAGCACTCGGACTCCTGACTGTATTGGCAGCCCTATTGTTTGGCCGATTGCTGGAAGGGCAAGGCGACACCCGTTGGAGGCGGTCGAGCGCCGCGATACTCATTCATCGAACCCGCAGACGGCACTTAACCAGCGACTCAGCACCACAACACCAGGCGCGCAATCTCCCCGCCCATACGCCCCAATAACGCCGTATAGGCAGCGCCAAGCCAGCAACCGCCTGGGTATCACCGCCTTCCGCCACAGGCTTTTCTCAGACTGCAGATCACGGCAAACACGCCCGAATACAACGGCAAATCGTTAAATATGGGTTATAAATTCAACATACGCCAACTGGGTTGCCAACATGAAATGCCTGAGGGTAGGCCTGCTGCTTCTGCTGGTGTTTTCCGTCCTGCTTGGGCTTCCGGCTTCCGCTGCAGAGGGGCCATTGTTCTCCCAGCCGCTGCGTATCGCCTACAACGACGATTGGAATCCCTATAGCTATCTGGGCAGCGACGACAAAGCCCACGGCATCCTGGTCGATGTGCTGGAGGAGGCGCTGGTGCGCCGTATGGGGCTCAAGGTGGAGCACTACAGCTACCCCTGGAACCGTGTGCAGCTGAATGTCCAGCAGGGCACTCAGGATGCGTTCATCACGGTGCCGACACCGGAGCGGCTGAGCTACTCGGTTTCGTCCACGGCAACCGCCTTTGTGGTGGAGATGCGCGCCTTCGTCACCCCCGCTTCGCCGCAGTACGCCGCGCTGCTTAAAGTGCGCGAGGTTGGCGAGTTCGCCCCGTTCCGGGTCTGCGATATCTACGGTAACGGCTGGGCCAAGCGACTGTACGACAGCAACCAGATCCAGGTGACCTGGTTCCGCAACAACCGAATCGTTATGGACCAGTTGCTGCACGACCACTGCGATCTGAGCATGGGCGCCATCGAAGTGGGCCTGAAGCTCATCCGCGACCTTGGGTTGGAGGGGAAGCTGACGGTGCTGCCGGAAATCTTCGATTCGATGAGCTTCACCCTGATGATCAACAAGAATTCGCCCTACGTCGGCATTCTGCCGAAGTTCGACCAGACCATCCGTGAAATGCACGAAAGCGGCAGCATCGAGCGGATCATCCAGAATAATCGGCACAACTAGCCGCTGTGCGGATCGGAACGGCGAGAGGCTAATCGAGACCCGCACGGTGCGCGGGGCTGCTGGGTATCGCGGCCAAGACCAGCAAGATATCGCAGCGGTAACCTGCCCCCGCAGAGCTTCGCGGGATGATCGGCTAGTCGCGAACGGCTAGATCACCGACTCCAGCTGAACCTCTTCCACCGCATCGATCCGCTCGGGGGGCTGCACCCCGGTCAATTCGCTGATCAGCCGCCACTGCCGATCCAGCTCCTTACTCACGGCTTCCATGCGGGCGATCATCTTCGACCCGGCGCTGCGCACATCCGGGTCGTGGCTGCGCAGCAGGTCGAAAGATAACGAGGTCATTGACGCCGTCAGGTGGGTGATGCTGCGCGAGGTGAGCGTAAGCAGTTCGGTGAGTTGCTGTTCTTTAGAACCCATGGTCGGCCGTCCTTGCCAAGCGCCATTACAATCGAGGTGGAGCAGCAAAGCATGCCGCGGTGTAACAGAGCAACAGCAGAAATGACGCGGCGATGACGAGTCTGTTGTGCATGGGCGAGATCCTTTCGCGAGTGCTGCCCGGCGCGATTTAACCCAGCACCCTGGTTGAAGCAAGCCCCGCGTATCCTGGAACGCCGTGGCCCCGGAAACCCTCGGGCAAGGGCGGGCTCGTCTAGAGTTAAGCCACCCCCAACTGAACAGGGATGCGCCTGTATGACTCTCAGAACCCTTGCCTTCGGCTTGTCGGCCACGCTGCTGCTGGCTGGATGCGCCAGCGATACCACTCAACCCGCGCAGTACTCGGGATTTCTCAGCGATTACTCGCAGCTGCAACCGGCGCAATCGGCCAGCGGCGCACCGGTGATGCGCTGGATCTCGCCGGACCTGAACCTGCAACGTTATACCTCGGTGCTGGTGGAGAAGCCGCTGTTCTACCCCGCCCCGCAGCCCAATGCGCAGGTCAGCCAGCAGACCCTGGATGAAATCGCCAACTACCTGCAACAAGCCATGCAACGCGAGCTGGCGGGGCGCCTGCGCATCGTCCAGCACCCGGACCAGGACACCCTGGTGCTGCGCTCGGCCATCAGTGCCGTCAGCCTCTCGGCGGAAGGCCTGCAGGTCTACGAGGTGCTGCCGATTGCCCTGGTCGCGGCGGCGGCCAGCACGGCCGCGGGCACCCGCGACCTGAACAGCGAGATCTACGTCGAGCTGGAAGCCATAGATGGCGGCAACAGCCAGCCGATGGCGCGGGTGGTGCGCAAAGGCCATGGCCTGCAACTGGAAAACGACAGCAGCCAACTGAGCCTCAAGGACATCAAGCCGGCGCTGGATATATGGGCCAAGGATGCACGCCTGTTCAAGCCCTGACCGACCTTTCTAAGGCTAGGTCCCAATTACCTGTTGCCCGCAGCTTTTGTAGGGTGGGTGGCGCAGAGGCTGGTTGGCAAAACAACTGCGCCACTAACCCACAAACAAAAGCTGTGCGCCATGTAACCCACCAAGCGGTGATCGGCCTGCCCCCTCTGGTGGGTTACGGCGCAACTGACTACGCATCAGCAGATAGCCCGTGGTCACGCGCAATCCCCATGGATGGGGTGAATGCCGCAAGCCCGCCGGGAGCGGGCGCGGCCTAACCCTACGAATCAGCGCGCCCCGGCCTTACTCAGGCGAAGACAAAGTACTTGCGCACGGTCTCCAGCACTTCCCAGGTGCCCTTCATTCCCGGCTCGACGATAAAGATATCGCCGGCGCGCAGGTGGATGGGCGCCTGACCTTCTGGAGTGATGATGCAGTAGCCCTCCTGGAAGTGGCAGTACTCCCATTTCTCGTAGGCCACCTGCCATTTGCCGGGGGTGCAGATCCAGGTGCCCATGATCTTGCTGCCGTCCTCCGAGGTGTAGGCATTGAGGTTGACGGTATGCGGATCGCCGGCGAGCTTGGTCCATTTGCAGGCATCGAGCAGCGGCAGCGGGTGGGTGTCGCGCAGTACGGTGATAGGCGGCATGGTGACTCCAGAAGTGGCAAGAAACAGCAGCGGCCAGCCTAAGCCGCCAGGGCGGCGCCCCACTGTCCTGGGCTCGACCTCCAGCTATCTGGAAACGCAGCCAACCGACCGAAAACTCAATAACAACAGCCCAGGCCGTGCCGCCGCCCGGGCGCCGCTCAAAGCCCCTGCAACAGCTGCAAGGCCTGGCGCAACACGCCTTGCTGATCCCCCCGATCCACCGCCACATACCAGTTGAAATGAAAGCCCTGCTCACCGATGGCCAGTACCTTGAGGCCCTGCTCGTCGCCATCCAGCAGCCGCCGCGGCAGCAGGCTCACGCCGACGCCGGCGCGCACCAGGGCGATGATGGCCGGCACATCCTGAATAGGCTGCAGCGAACCCAGCTGGATCTGCTGCGGATAGAGGTAGCGCCGATACAGATAGGACTGTTCCAGCTCGAAGTGGTAGAGCAGATCGACTCCGGCCAGGTCGGCCACCTCCAGCCAGGGCAGGCTGGCCAGAGGGTGTGCGGGCGGGGTAATCAGCACCATTTCGTCCGGGCGCAAGGGCTGGAAATCGATTTCCGCGGCCGCGCTGACCTCGCCGACTATGGCCAGGTCGCATTCCTTCTGGCGCAGGCTCAGCAGCAGATCGGGCACCTGCTTGACCTGCACCTGCACATGGGGAAAGCGCTGACGCATCTGCTGCAACCAGCCGGGCAGCCAGTCGGCGCGGTGCAGGCGGTCGATGCCCAGGCGCAGGCGACCGGCATCGCCCTTGCCGTAGCGCGCCAGGTAATCCTCGAGCACCGCCACATCACCGAGAATGCGCTGCGCATGGCTGTTGAAGGCCTGCCCCGCCTCGGTCGGCAACATGGCCTTGCGGGTGCGGTAGAACAGGGCGAAGCCGAGGCGGCTCTCCAGCTCGGCCAACTGCTTGCTCAGCGCCGGCTGCGAGATAAACAGCAACTCGGCGGCGCGAGTGAGGTTGGCGGTTTCGCTGATGCTGCGCACCAGGCGCAGGTGTTTGATCTCCAGACGCACGTTGCTGACTCCCTTGCCCTGGCGGACGGCTAGCAGGCCGTTGAAAAATGTAGCGAGCGACGGCTAGGCAAGGCGAAATCGGCCAAGGAAGCGGAGTGTACGAGTTGTACATGAGCATTCCGAGGGCGATTTCAACGCCGCATAGCCGAGCGCAGTAGTTTTTCAACGGCCTGCCAGGCGCCATCTTCACCGCAGCCGCTGGTTCAGTCCAGCCGGCGCGCCGGGATCAGCTCGGGATGCGCCTCGTCGCGACGGTGGATGGCGACCTTGCAGGCGCCGCGCACCCGCGGGTCGGCGCGCGATTCGAGCACCCGCAGTTGCCCGCCGATCTTGCCCAGCAGGGCGCGGTCGTACTCCATCAGACGCTGACAGGCCGCCACGTCGCCGCTGCCCTCCAGCGAGCAGGGAAAGTGGATGGTGCAATAGGCGACCTCATCCGCCACGCGCTCGATCTGCCAGAAGCGCGGCAGGCCGAACAGGCGCCGCCACTCCTCGGCCATCGCCCGTACGTCGTGCTGGGTGTGCCCCTGGTTGCGCCACCAGGTCCACTGCGCGAGCAGGCGGGCGATCCAGCGCGTACGCCAATGCCAGCGGCTGCGCGCCAGGGGCCCGGTAAAGCCGTTGACCCGTTGGTAGAGGGCAATCTTCTGCTCGTCAGTGCTCATGACCGCAGGCCTCCCTGCACGAGCAGCACGCTGGTCACCAGCAGCACCAGCATGGTCAGGCCATGGCTGAGCTGGCGCAGCCGCAGATGGTGGCCGAACAGGGCGACGCAGTACAACAGGCGCAACCCGATAAAGGCCGCCGCCAGGCCGATCACCCAGGCCGCCTCCCCGCCAGCGCTTTCCAGCAAATACAGCAGGCTGATAAACAGCAGCGCCTGCTCCAGGCTGTTGCCATGGGCGCGGATGGCGGCGGTCAGAGCCGGGTTACCGGCATCGCCAAAACTCACCCTATGGCGCAAGCGCTGGCGCGAGACATTCAGGGACAGGCCGATCAGCAGCAAGGCCAACAGACCGGCAGCGGGAACGCTATAGAGCATGCCAAACCTCCTTCGCAGAGTGACTGAAACACCCGCCAAGGCTAAGCAGGCGCTGCCGCCAAGTAAAAGCACGGCTGCTTATCCTGGCGATTCCCTGGGGTTATCCCACAAGCCCTGCAAGCCGCCGCAACAAGGGCTCAGGCCCTGGCGCGACAGCCGCCGCCGAGTGTCCCGGCCGAGGGCCAATCTGCGTGCTACTTTGAACTAGGCCTGTTCGCTCTTCCCGCCGCCTGCCCGATCCGGAGATGCCTTATGTCGACCCTTTACCGCCTGGTAACCCGCAGTGATTTCGACGGCCTGGTGTGCGCCGCACTGCTCAAACACCTCAACCTGATCGACGACATCCTGTTCGTCCACCCCAAGGACATGCAGGACGGCAAGGTGGCGATCAGCAGCAACGACATCACCACCAACCTGCCCTATGTGGCCGGCTGCTACCTGGCCTTCGACCACCACCTGAGCGAAACCCTCCGCAATCAGCCGGCGAGCAATCACCTTATCGACGCCGATGCGCCCTCGGCGGCGCGGGTGGTGTGGAAGCATTACGGCGGACATGAGGCCTTCCCCCGCGAGTGGGACGAGATGATGGCGGCGGTGGATAAGGCCGATGCCGCGCAGTTCAGCCGCGACGAGATACTCGAGCCCCAGGGCTGGGAGCTGCTCAGCTTTATCATGGATGCGCGCACCGGCCTGGGGCGCTTCCGCGATTTCCGCATCGCCAACTACCAGCTGATGATGCAGCTGATCGACTTCTGCCAGACCCACGGCATCGATGAAATCCTCCAGCTGCCGGATGTCGAGGAGCGCGTGGCGCTCTATCAGGAGCATCACCAGGCCGCCAAGGCGCAGATCCAGCGCTGCGCCACCGTCTACAGCAACCTGGTGGTGCTGGATTTGCGCGACGAGGAGACCATCTACGCGGTCAACCGCTTCGTCATCTACGCGCTCTACCCGCAGTGCAACATCTCCATCCATGTGCTGTGGGGGGTCAAAAAACAGAACACCGTGTTCGCCATCGGCAAGTCGATCCTCGACCGCAGCTCCACCACCAATGTCGGCGAACTGTGCCTGAGCTACAACGGCGGCGGCCACGCCAATGCCGGCACCTGCCAGCTGCCCAATGAGGATGCCGAAGCCGCGCTGCTGGAGCTGATTGCCGAGATCAGCGCCGACGGTTAAGCAGGGCCCCGCCAGGACGGACAGGCCGCGGGCTTGTCCGTCGGCTAAAGCTTAATGGTGGACCAGGCGGCGCCATGTCCGCCCTACTCGCCTCAACCAAGCCTGGGTCTATTGCCGCCCGGGCGCGCATGCCCCTTGCGGACTAAGCTGTCCGTCATGAGTACAGCCCCCTATATCACCGCACAAGAAGCCAGCCGCACGGATGCGCCGGCGGGCCTGCGCATCGGCGGTGACTGGACCCTGGTGCACTACGCCCGCTTGCAATCTCAGGTGCTGGACCTGCGCGGCCAGCTGAGCGCCGCGGCGACTATCGACCTGCAGGCCCTGGGCGCGCTGGATACCGCCGGCGCGGCGTTGCTGGTGGAACTGCTCGGCCAGCAACGCCTGGCCGAGCTGGCGGCCACGACCCCGGAGCTGACCGCCGAGCGCCGCGCGCTGTTGCAGGCGGTGGGCGCGGCCCTGCGCGACTCCGCCGAGCCGCTGCCGGCCAGGCGGGTGGCGACCTGGCGCGAGCTGCTCGGGCATATCGGCCAGACGCTGGAGGCGCTCTATCGGCAATGCCTGGCGCTGCTGGGTTTTATCGGCCTGTGCCTGAGCGCCATGCTGAAGATCTCCCTGCGCCCCGCCCGCTGGCGCATCACCTCGCTGGTCTATCACTTGGAGCAATGCGGGCTTAACGCGGTGCCCATAGTGGCCCTGCTGACCTTTCTGGTCGGCGCCGTGGTGGCCTTTCTCGGCGCGACCATACTGGCCGACTTCGGCGCGAGCATTTACACGGTCGACCTGGTGGCCTTCTCCTTTCTGCGTGAGTTCGGCGTGCTGCTCACCGCCATCCTGATAGCAGGACGCACGGCCAGCGCCTTCACCGCGCAGCTCGGCTCGATGAAGACCAACGAGGAGATCGATGCGCTGCGCACCCTGGGCCTCGACCCGCTGGAACTGCTGGTGTTGCCGCGGGTGTTCGCCCTGCTGATCGCCCTGCCGCTGCTGAGCTTTATCGCCATGCTCAGCGGCATCCTCGGCGGCGCCGTAGTCTGCGCCCTCAGCCTGGATATTCCACCGGCCATGTTCCTCGCGCTGCTGCAGGAAAATATCGCCCTCAAGCACTTCCTGGTGGGCATCGGCAAAGCCCCGCTGTTCGCCTTTCTGATCGCCGTGATCGGCTGCCTGGAGGGCTTCAAGGTCAGCAACAGCGCGCAGTCGGTGGGCGAGCGCACCACCTCCAGCGTGGTCCAGTCGATCTTCGTGGTGATAGTGCTGGACGCGCTGGCGGCGCTGTTTCTGATGGAGATGGGCTGGTGAGCGGCGCGACGCTTATCGAGGTGCGCGAGCTGGTCAACCGCTTCGGCGCGCAGATCGTGCACCAGGGCCTCAACCTCGACCTCTACCGCGGCGAGGTGCTGGGCGTGGTCGGCGTCTCGGGCAGCGGCAAGTCGGTGCTGCTGCGCAGCATTCTCGGCCTGCGCCGGGCCAATGCGGGCAGCGTGCGGGTGTTCGGCGAGGAACTGCTGGCCTTGCCTCCCGAGCGCCGCTCACAGCTGGAACGGCGCTGCGGCGTGCTCTATCAGCGTGGCGCGCTGTTTTCCTCGCTGAGCCTGATCGAGAATATCGCCCTGCCGCTGATCGAACACGCCGGCCTCGACCGCGCCAGCGCCGAGCGCCTGGCCCTGGTCAAGCTGGCCCTGGTCGGCCTGCCGCGCGAGGCCGGCACCCAGTACCCGAACGCAGTGTCCGGCGGCATGATCAAGCGCGCGGCCCTGGCGCGGGCCCTGGCCCTGGAGCCGGAGATACTGTTTCTCGACGAGCCCACCGCCGGCCTCGACCCGATTGCCGCGGCGGCCTTCGACCAGCTGATCCTGACCCTGCGCGACGCCCTGGGCCTCAGCGTGCTTCTGGTCACCCACGACCTGGATACCCTCTACTGCATCTGCGACCGGGTGGGGGTGCTGGCGCAACAGCGCGTGCTGGTGGCCGACCGCCTGGAGGTGGTGGCGGCCACCGACCACCCCTGGATTGTCGAATATTTTCACGGCCCGCGTGGCCGCGCCGCCGCACAGGCCGCCCAGCGCGCGCCAGGGAGAGCCTGAATGGAACCGCGAGCCCATCATGTGCTGATCGGCCTGTTCAGCGTGCTGCTGCTCGGCGCCGCCCTGGGCTTTGCCCTGTGGCTGAGCAAAGCCAGCTCGGAGCGCGAATTCAACGACTACGACGTGATCTTCACCGAGGCGGTCAGCGGCCTGTCCCAGGGCAGCGCGGTGCAGTACAGCGGGATCAAGGTGGGCGACGTGGTCAGCCTCGACCTCGACCCCGGGGACCCGCGCCGGGTGCGCGCGCATATCCGCGTGGTGGCCACCGCGCCGATCAAGCAGGACACCCGCGCGCGCCTGTCGATCACCGGGATTACCGGGACGACGCTGATCCAGCTGTACAGCGGCACGCCGCAGAGCCCGTTGCTGAAAAGCCAGGACGATAAGCACGCGGAAATTATCGCCGACCCCTCGCCCTTGTCGCGCCTGATGGCCAATAGCGAGGACCTGGTGATCGGCATCACCCGCCTGCTCGACCGCGCCAACCAGCTGCTCTCCGAGGAAAACCTCGGGCGCATCGCGCGCACCCTGGCGCATATCGAACAGACCAGCGCCGGCCTGGCCGAGCAACGCGACGAACTGCGCCAGGCGCTGCAGCAGATGAGCAGCGCCAGCCAGGAAGCCGCCACCTTGATGCGCAATGCCAATAGCCTGCTCGGCGGCCAGGGCCGCGAGGCGCTCGGTAGCGCCAAGCGCCTGCTGGCCTCGCTGGAGCGCAGCAGTGCCACCCTCGAACGCCTGCTCACAGACAATCGCGCGAGCCTCGACGGCGGCATGCAGGGCCTCGGCGAGATCGGCCCGCCCCTAGTCGAGCTGCGCGAAAGCCTCAGCGCCCTGCGCGCGTTTTCCCAACGTCTGGAGCAAGACCCGGCCGGCTACCTGCTGCGCAGCGACGGCATCAAGGAGTTCCAACCATGAGCCGGCTACGCCCCCTCGCCGCCCTGCTGCTGGCCGGCCTGCTCGGCGCCTGCTCGATCCTGCCGCCCAGCGAGGCGCTCAGTATCTACCGTCTGCCGGCCAGCGCCCTGCCCGCGCACACCAGCCCGCGCAGCGCCTGGTCGCTGCGGGTGAATAAACCCTACAGCAACCCGCTGCTCGACAGCACGCGGATCGCCGTGTTGCCGCCGGGCGACCAGATCAGCGCCTACCAGGGCGTGCGCTGGAGCGACCGCGCCCCCGCGCTGCTGCGCGACCGCCTGCTCGCGGCCTTTATCGATGATGGCCGGATCGCGGCGGTGAGCAGCGACGAGAGCCGCCTGCAGGCCGACCTGGAGCTGGACGGCGACCTGCGCGCCTTCCACAGTGAATACCACGACGGCCGCCCCAGCGCGCGCATCCTCCTGGAGGCCCGTCTGGTGCACAGTGCCAGCCTGCGCATCATCGCCAGCCGGCGCTTCGCCGTCAGCCAGGCGGCCAGCGACAGTTCGGTCGGCGCGGTGGTCAAGGCCTTCGGCCAGGCCGGCGACCAACTGGCCCGCGAACTGCTGGACTGGACCCTAAGTCAGGGCCAGGCGGCGCGACAGCAATAACCCCCCTGACCGTCCGCATTCCCTTAGCAGCGAGAGGAGCAGCGTCCATGGACAAATTTATGCAAGCCGCCATCGCAGAAGCCCGCCTTGGCCTGGCCGAAGGCGGCATCCCCATAGGCTCGGTGCTGGTGCATAACGGCCGCATTCTCGGCCGCGGGCATAACCGTCGGGTGCAGCAGGGCAGCGCCATTCGTCATGGCGAGATGGACGCCCTGGAGAACGCCGGCCGCCAGACGGCGCAGGTCTACCGCGAGTCTGTGCTCTATACCACCCTCTCGCCCTGCGCCATGTGCAGCGGAGCGATACTGCTATACGGCATCCCCACAGTGGTCATAGGGGAAAACCAGACATTCCTCGGCGAAGAAGCGCTGCTGCGACAGCGCGGGGTCAACCTCGAGGTGCTGCAGAACACCGAATGCCTGCAGCTGATGCGCGACTTTATCGCCAAGCAGCCCAAGCTATGGAACGAGGATATCGGCGAATAGCCCGCCACCCGAGCGGTGGACAAGGCTGCGCCATGTCCAGCCTACGACTGTGCTTCGACCCAGCTGCGTACCTCGGCATAGGGGTAGTCTTCCAGCGCGGCAAAGCCGGCCAGCTGCCGGGCTTTCAACTTGGTAAATAGCGGCACGCCGATGCCGCAGAGAAAGCGCGTCAGGCATTCGCTGCTGGGCGCGCAGCCCTTCAGCTCCTGGTGCTTGTGCAGCAAGCTGCCGGCCAGGCGGGGCAGGTCCTGTTCGGCCAAGGGGCGCAGGGGCGGCGGCGCGGGCAGCTGGGCGACTTGCCCGCGGCATACCGAGCAATGCCCACACTGCTGCGGCGCGTTGGCATCGCCGAAATAGGCGGCCAGGCGCTGGCTCAGGCACTGCCGGCTCTCGAACAACGCCAGCATGACGTGGATGCGTCGAATCTCGCTGGCCTCATGCCGGCTGAAATAGGCGTGCAGCTCCTGGCTTAGCGCGGCCGGGTCGAAGCGCGGTTCGAGCAGCGCGTAGACCTCGGTCATCTGCTTGCTTTCCAGCTCTATCCAGCCCTTCTCCTGGAAGTAATCCAGGGCCTTGATCACCCGTCCGCGTTCGGCCTGGTGTTGCCGATAGAGCAGGTCGAAATCCACCGTGCACCAGGTGCGCGCCCGTTGCGCGGTGGCGATCAGCGCCTCGACGAACTGCCGGCGTTCGCCCTCGAACTTGTCCAGCAGCGCCTGGGGTTCCAGCAGGTATTTGAAGCGATACTCGGCGAAATAGGCGTAGCGCGGGGCGATAATGCCCTTGAGTTCAAGCTGCACCAGCAGGGTCTTGAGCGGCAGCTGGCGGATATTGCTCTGTTCGCTCAAGGCATTCAGCATCAGTTCCCACTCGCCACCCGGACCTGACGCTAATAGCTCATCCAGCACGCAGCGGATGCCGTCCAGCTCCGGGGTGTCGCCGTAGACGAAATTCTCCAGCACGTTGAGGCTGTCGCGGTTGGCCAGCACCAGGCAGTCGGAGGGCTGGCCGTCGCGGCCGGCGCGACCGATCTCCTGGCTGTAGTTCTCGATGGACTTGGGTAGGTCGAAGTGCACCACATTGCGGATATCCGCCTTGTCGATGCCCATGCCGAAGGCGATGGTGGCGACTATGCAGTTGATCTGCCCGGCCATAAATTGCCGCTGGATCGCCTCGCGCGCCTCGTGCGGCATGCCGGCGTGGTAGGCGCTGGCGGCGCTGCCGCGCTGGCTGAGGCGGGCGGCCACCTGCTCGGCGGTCTTCTGCTGGGTGACGTAGACGATGCTCGGCTGCCCAGCCTTGGCCCCCAGCCATTCGAGCAGGCGGCGCTGCTTGTCTCGGCCTGCGACCGGCTCCACCAGCAGATTGAGGTTGGCGCGGTAGAAGCCGGTGGTCACCACGTCCGCCTCGGCTATGGCGAACTTGGCCTGCATATCGGCGATCACCGGCGGCGTGGCTGTGGCGGTCAGCAGCAACACCTGGGGGATGCCGAACTGGCGCTGGTAGTCCGGCAGCTTGAGGTAATCCGGGCGGAAGTTATGCCCCCATTCGGAGATGCAGTGGGCCTCGTCGATCACCAGCAGGGAGATCGGCACCTGGGCGATAAAGTGGCGAAAGCGCTCGTTCTTCAGGCGCTCCACCGAGATCATCAGAATCTTCAGCTCGCCGGCCTTGGCCCGCGCCATCACCGCGCTGGCCTCCTCGCGGCTCTGCGCCGAGTCGATGCTGGCGGCGCTGATGCCGCGGCTATGCAGAAAGGCCAGCTGGTCCTGCATCAGCGCCAACAAGGGCGAGACCACCAGGGTCAAATACGGCAGGTGCAGGGCCGGCAGCTGGTAGCACAGCGACTTGCCCGAGCCGGTGGGAAAGATCGCCGCCGCCGAACGCCCGCCCAGCACCGCACTGACCACGGCATCCTGGCCGGGGCGTAGTTGCTGGAAACCGAAGACCTCGGCGAGGCTGTGTTGGATCATGGTTCAGTCCTTTGCATGACGGGAGGCTAGCAGCCTGTCCTGAAATACGGTTTTTGCATGTTGGGCTTCGTTCCTCAGCGCCAACCTACAATCTGTAGTCAATTGCCATTCTCCGACAGGTTCCCAGGGCAGCCATTGTAGGCATCTAGACACGGCATATCGACCCGTAGCCCGGATGCAATCCGGGAGCGGTTTGTCGCTGCGGTATCTTCCCGGCTTGCGTCCGGGCTAGCGGTTCCGAGCTGTCGGCACCCCTATCCCGTCTGGCAGCCTGTATAGCATTCGCGGTAATTTCGAGCGGAACCCGCCGCGCTGTTCCTGCAACCACCTTTCTAAGGATTTCCCATGCCCGATCTTTCCGCCTTCCCGATTACCCAGAAATGGCCCGCCACTCACCCGGAGCGTTTGCAGCTGTATTCACTGCCCACGCCCAACGGGGTCAAGGTGTCGATCATGCTCGAGGAGCTTGGCCTGCCTTATGAGCCCCATCTGGTCAATTTCGCCAGCGATGATCAGCTGTCGGCGGCCTTTCTCTCGCTCAACCCGAACAACAAGATCCCCGCCATACTCGACCCCAACGGCCCGGGCGGCCGGCCGCTGGCGCTGTTCGAGTCCGGCGCGATTCTGCTGTACCTGGCCGAGAAGACCGGGCAATTGCTGCCCCAGGACCCCGCCGGGCGTTATGAGACCCTGCAATGGCTGATGTGGCAGATGGGCGGCATAGGTCCGATGTTCGGCCAGCTCGGCTTCTTCAGCAAGTTCGCCGGCAAGGACTATGAGGACAAACGCCCGCGCGACCGCTATATCGCCGAGTCCAAGCGACTGCTCGGCGTATTGAACCAACGTCTTGCCGATCGCACCTGGATCATGGGCGATAGCTACAGCATCGCCGATATTGCCACCTTCCCCTGGGTGCGCAACCTGCTCGGTTTCTACGAAGCCGGCGAACTGGTGGAAATCCACAACTTCCCCCATGTCAGCCGCGCCCTGACGGCATTTCTGGCGCGCCCGGCGGTCATCCGCGGTCTCGATAGCCCCAAGCGCCCCACCTAGTCTGTCTAACGATTAAGCTAACCGGCGAGCAAAAGCGTGGCTTTTGCGAGTCCAGCGAACGAAGTGAGCGAGGTTCAGCGACTTGTTAGCACGGCTCAACCGAACACCGCTGGTTGAAGTCAA
>NZ_JAUYNP010000194.1 GCF_030696055.1 Pseudomonas sp.
GGGAAGAGGTGCTGGACCGCCTCGACACCCGCGACCGGCTGCTGATCCTGAAGAAGCCCTTCGACAATATCGAAGTCTGCCAACTGGCCAATGCGCTCACGGCCAAGTGGGACATGACCCAGCAGCTGGCGGTGCAGATGAGCGAGCTCGAGGAGAAGGTTCAGGAGCGAACGGTTGAGATCAAGCAGGCCAGCGAAGCGCTGAAAGTGGAAATAGTCGAGCGCAAACAGCTGCAGAGCCAGCTGGTGCAAACCGAAAAGCTGGCCTCCATTGGCCAACTGGCCGCGGGCGTCGCCCATGAGATCAATAATCCGCTCGGCTACGTCTCCTCCAACTTCGGCACGCTCGAGGGTTATTACGCCGGGTTGCTGGAGATGCTGACGGCCTACGAGGCCGTGGAACAGACCGTGGGCACGACTGAGGTCGCGGCCAAGCTGAAACGCTTGCGTGAGCGCGTGGAACTCGACTTCCTCAAGGAAGACATACCGCAGCTGATGCGCGAGTCCAAGCAAGGCATCGCCCGGGTACAGCAGATAGTCGCGGATCTGAAGGATTTCTCGCGGGTCGACTCGAGCCAGGAATGGCAGTTGGCCAACCTGGAGCAGGGCATCGACTCGACCCTCAATATCGTCGCCAGCGAACTCAAGTACAAGGCCGAGGTGGTCAAGGAATACGGCGGCATTGCCCAGATCGAATGCCTGCCGGCGCAACTCAACCAGGTGATTTTGAACCTGCTGGTCAACGCCGCCCAGGCGATGGGAGCCGAGCGCGGCCGCATCAGCATTCGCACCGGCACGGTGGATCAGCGGGTCTGGCTAGAGGTGGCGGATACCGGCCTGGGCATCGCCCCGGACATCCTGCCGCGGATCTTCGACCCCTTCTTCACCACCAAGCCCATAGGCCAGGGCACAGGGCTCGGCTTGTCGCTCTCCTACGGCATAGTACAAAAGCATAACGGCACGCTCACGGCGCACAGCGAAGTGGGGGTGGGCACCACCTTCCGCATGGAACTGCCGATCCGCCAGCCCGCGCCCCAGGAATGACCCCTGGCGGGGCGCTGCCGACTCGCCGGCACTAGCAGGCCGTGCGCCCGGTCACGCTTGGCGCTTCACCCGCAGCGCCAGTTTCGGGCATGCTGTAGGCCAAGAAAGACCGAGGAGCCCGCATGCCCGCCTTTGCTGCAACCGACCACGATCGCCCACTGGAGCTCAGCGACCTGCTGCGCGAGCTGGTCACCCAGGGCCGCGTCGCCCAGGACAGCGCCGAGCAGTGCCTGACGATCCGCCGCAGCTCGCTGAACAGCCAGCAGCATCCCCTGGAATTTCTCGCCGCGCAGCAGCTGGACGACCTGAATCGGCCGGGCAAGAAACTCGACCTGGAAAGCCTGACCGTCTGGCTGGCCGCCCATTGCGGCCAGCCCTATCTGCGCATCGACCCGTTGAAGATCGATGTCGCCGCCGTCACCCCGCTGATGTCCTACGCCTTCGCCCAGCGCCACAAGATCCTCGCCGTGGCGGTGGACAGCGACAGCGTCACCATCGCCAGCGCCCAGCCGCTGGTGCACAGCTGGGAAGCCAACCTGGTGCACGTGCTCAAGCGCCCGATCAAACGGGTGGTGGCCAACCCGGTGGATATCCAGCGCCTGACGGTGGAGTTCTACCGCCTGGCCAAGTCGGTCAGCGGCGCCAGCGCCAGCGACCAGAAGATCAGCGGAGTCGGCAACTTCGAGCAGCTGCTCAACCTCGGCGCCCAGGACCAGGAACCGGACGCCAACGACGCGCATATCATCAATATCGTCGACTGGCTGTTCCAGTACGCCTTCCAGCAGCGCGCCAGCGATATTCATATCGAGCCACGCCGCGAGCAGGGCAGCGTGCGCTTTCGCATCGACGGCGTGCTGCACACCGTCTATCAGTTCCCGCCGCAGGTGACCATGGCGGTGGTCAGCCGCCTGAAGAGCCTGGGGCGGATGAACGTCGCGGAGAAGCGCAAACCCCAGGACGGCCGGGTCAAGACCAAGACCCCGGAAGGCGGCGAAGTGGAGCTGCGCCTGTCGACCCTGCCCACCGCCTTTGGCGAGAAGATGGTGATGCGCATCTTCGACCCGGAAGTGCTGCTCAAGAGCTTCGACCAGCTGGGCTTCTCCCCCGACGACCTGAGGCGCTGGCAGAGCATGACCGGCCAGCCCAACGGCATCATCCTGGTCACCGGGCCGACCGGTTCGGGCAAGACCACCACCCTGTACACCACCCTCAAGCAGCTGGCGACGCCGGAGGTCAACGTCTGCACCATCGAAGACCCGAGCGAGCAGATCGAAGGCGCCTTCAACCAGATGCAGGTGCAGAGCAATATCGACCTGACCTTCGCCAGCGGCGTGCGCGCCCTGATGCGCCAGGACCCGGACATCATCATGGTCGGCGAAATCCGCGACCTGGAAACCGCCGAGATGGCGATCCAGGCGGCTCTGACCGGCCACCTGGTGCTGTCCACCCTGCACACCAACGACGCGCCCAGCGCCATCACCCGCCTGCTGGAACTGGGCGTGCCGCATTACCTGCTCAAGGCCACCCTGCTCGGGGTCATGGCCCAGCGCCTGGTGCGCACCCTGTGCCCGCACTGCAAGGCGCCGCAGGCGCTGAACGAAGAGGACTGGCAGAGCCTGACCAAACCCTGGAACGCGCCGCTGCCGAGCGGCGCCCAGCGCGCCGTGGGCTGCCTGGAATGCCGCGACACCGGCTACCGCGGGCGCGCCGGGGTCTACGAGATCATGCTGATCAACGATGCGATGAAACCGCTGATCAGCGCCGACACCGACCTCACCGCCCTGCGCCGCCACGCCTTCAAGGAAGGCATGCGCAGCCTGCGCCTGTCCGGCGCGCAGAAAGTCGCCGCGGGCCTGACCACCATAGAGGAAGTGCTGCGGGTCACCCCGCAGAGCGAGCAGCGCTGAGGGACAGGCAAAGTGCCAGCACTCGGCTAGACTAGCGGCAAAAGTGATCGAGTATGCAATGAGCGCGAGTCCACTCCGCCTGCACTGGCCCATCTGGTGTGTCTGGCTGTTGCTGTGCCTGTCACCCCAGGCCATGGCGGAAATAGGCGAGCAGGCGCAACCCCTCGGCTCGCACCTTAGCCTGCTCGACACCGCCGAGCCGATCAGCCTCGAGGCCGCCATCAAGGCCCGGGAGGCAGGCGAATTCCGTCCCTCGCAGCAAGCGGTGCCACGCTTCGGCATCGGCACGCCACCACACTGGATCTACTTGCCGCTGCACAATCCCGCCAAGCAGCCGCTCAAGCGCACCCTGCAGCTGGGCGAGGCCTGGATTGATCAAGTGGATGTCTACCTGCTCAGCGATGGCCACCTCCTGCAGCAACTGCGCGCCGGTGATGGACGGCGGCGACTACTACAGGCTACCCCGGGTATGGGTTATCTGCTGGAGCTACAGTTGCCGCCAGGGCGCTCTGAGCTCTATGCACAGGTCTACACGGCCGACCCGCTGATCCTGCCAGTGCAGCTGCTGAGCGATAGCGCACTGCAGCAGGCGCGCACGGCCAACAACTACAGCTACGGTGCCCTGTACGGCTTCCTGCTGGCGCTGCTGGCCTACAACCTGATGCTCTATGCGGGCCTCAAGGATCGCAACCACCTCAACTACTCGATCTACCTCGGCGCCTTTATCCTGCTCAACCTGTCCTACACCGGCCATGCCGGCGCCTGGCTGTGGCCGGATTCGCTGTTCCTCAAGCGCTATGCCAACCCGTTCCTGATGAATGCGATCGCCTGGCTCGGCCTGCACTTTGCCCGCCATTTTCTCGCCCTCAACACCCATACCCCCCGTCTTGCTCGTGCGGTGATGTACGGCGCCTCTTTCGCGATACTGCTGCAGGTGCTGTGCGCCAGCCTAGGCCTGCATGCCCAGGCCCTCTGGGTGGCTTTTGCCAGCGTGCTGATCTACTCCCTGCTGATGGTGCTACTGGGCATAGTCAGCCTGCGCCGCGGCCAGACAGCGGCGCGCTATTTTCTCGCCGCCACCTTGTTCGGCATGCTCGGCACCGCCCTGACCGACCTCAGCGTATGGGGCCTGATCCCCTTCACCACCCTGACCTACCGCGCGGTGGATATAGGCATCCTGCTGGTAGCCACCCTGCTGGCCCTGGCCCTGGCTTACCAGATGCGCCAGCACCAGCGCGCACGGCGCCAGGCGGAAACCCTCGCGCGCATCGACCCGCTAACCGGCCTGCTCAACCGCCGGGCCTTCCTCGAACAGGGTAATGCGCTGTGGGGCCAAGCCATCCGTCATGAGCTACCACTGACCCTGATCATGCTCGACCTCGACCATTTCAAGAACATCAATGACCAGCATGGTCACGACATGGGCGATAACAGCCTGATCGCCACCGCCCAACTGCTCACCCAGCAATGCCGCACAGGCGATATCCTGGCGCGCTGGGGCGGTGAGGAATTTCTCCTGCTGCTGCCGCAGACCACCCTGCAGGACGCACTGGTATTGGCCGAGCGCCTGCGCCAGGCCATCGCCGCACTGGCGCTAGAGGACGCCCATGGCAAGATTGCCCTGAGTGCCAGCTTCGGGGTGATTGCCCGCGAGCAGCAGGCGCAACTGGAGCAGCTGATCAACGCCGTGGATGAACACCTGTACCAAGCCAAGCAGAACGGCCGCAACCGTGTCTGCGGGCCACCGCCCGACTGCGCCTGAGTCAGCGCAGACTGGCGAGCTGCTGAGGCTTGCAGTTGAGATAGGCCGAACTCTGCAACCAACGCGGATCCGGATGCCAGGCGAAGAGAAATTGCCCGCCCTTGAGTTGATCGACCACCAGGCGCGCCACTTCCGGGCGCACCGCCGGGCAACCCAGGCTGCGCCCGATGCGACCCTGGCTGCCGACCAGACGCGGGCTTACATAGTCCGCCCCATGAATGACGATGGCGCGCTCGCGGGCCAGGTCGTTGAGGCCCGGTTCGAGGCCGTCCATGCGCAGCGAATAGCCGTGCTTGCCACGGTAGCTCTCGGCGGTGCGGAACAGCCCCAGGCTGCTTTGGTTGCTGCCCAGGCGATTGGAGAAGCGAGCGGCGAAGTTCTCCCCGGACTGGCGGCCGTGGGCGACGAAGTCGCGCAATAACAGGCGTTGGCGCTGCAGATCGAAAATCCACAGGCGGCGCTCGGTGGAAGGCAGCGAATAGTCGATCACGGCCAGCCGCTGGGCCGCCTCGGCGCCATGATTGACCGCGCACTGCATGGCCGCCAGGGCATGCCGCAGGGCCTGCGGGTTGAGCCCGGGGGCATTGCGCGCCAGCTCGGCCAGCAGCACATCCTTCTGCGCATTGGCGGCGAACAGCGGCGCACAAAAAAACCACAAGCCTGCCAGGCAGAGCCAGCCAATACGTCCAAACATCTGCGCCACCACCTCTATGCCTCGCCAGACGTCCTGTCACAAGATCCAATGTCGAGCCGCTTATACTGGTCACGAAGCACCCTGCTTAGGGTCGCCACGCCAATGGCTGGAGCCGTATATTGCTCAATAAATGTACATCCTACCTGAGCGCCGTCCTGCTCGCCCTGCCGCTGGTCGCCAGCGCCCTGGACGTTCCCCCCACCGACAGCGAGGATTTGCGCCCCCTGCTAGAGCGTTTGTCCGAGCGGTGCGCGCCGCTACCGGCAAGCCTAGACGAGCATGCCCTGCAGCTGCTGAGGAGCTTCTACGGCCTGCGCGACGGCCGCCCCGCCTGGCACGGTCAGGAGCAGCTGCAGCAGCTGCAGCAGCTGCGCGAGCAGATCGCGCAGCTGGCGGACGACGGCCTGCAGCCCCGCGAGTACCCACTGCCCAGCCTGGCTGCCGATGCTTTCGCCGAGCAGCGCGGCTGTGGCGATCTGCTCACCAGCCACAGCTACCTGCAGGCGCTGCTGCATCTGCGCCGCGGCCGCCTGCTGCAGCAACAGCTGGAACCGCTGTGGCACGCCGCGGAGTTGACCCGGCCAGACCCGCAACGGGCGACGCTGTCGCTGGCCCTGCTGCACCTGGACGCCCCCATCCGCGCCTTTATCGGCGCGCGCCCGAGCACCCCAGAGTACCAACGCCTGCGCGCCGCCTATGCGCAACACCGCCAGCAGCCACCGGCCCGTTGGGACGCGCTGCCCGCCGGCCCGTTGCTGCGCCCCGAACGCCAGGACCCACGGCTGCCGGCACTGCGCGCCCGGCTGCTGGCCGAGGGCTACCTGGCTGGAATGGCGGACGACCCCGGCCCGCGCTTCGACCCAGCCACTGTCGCCGCCCTGCAGCGCTTTCAGGCCGACCATGGGCTCAAGGCCGATGGCCTACTGGGTCCGGCCAGCCTGGCCGAGCTGAATCTGGATGGGCAAAGCCGCCGCGAGCAGTTACGCGCCAACCTGGAGCGCCTGCGCTGGCTGGCCGACGATATGCGCAGTGCCGAGGTGCTGATCAATGTGGCCGCCGCCGAACTGCTGCTGGTGCGCCAAGGTCAGGAACTCTGGCGCACCCGCACCCAGGTCGGCCGCCCTGCGCGGCAGACCCCATTGTTGGCGTCGCACATCGCGCGGCTGACGCTCAATCCGACCTGGACTATACCGCCGACCATTCTGCGCGAGGACAAACTGCCACTGATCCGCGAGGACCCCACCTACCTCGAGCTCAACCAGCTGAGCGTGCTCGACCTGGACGGCAACGACCTCGACCCGCAGAGCATCGACTGGGACTACCCCGGCGCCATCCAGTTACGCCAGGCCGCCGGCAGCCATAACCCGTTGGGCCGCGTGGCCCTGCGCTTCGCCAACCCCTTCTCGATCTACCTGCACGACACCCCCAGCCAGCAACTGTTCGACAAGGCGCCGCGCACCTTCAGCTCCGGCTGCGTACGGGTCGAAGCGGTGGACAGCCTGCTCGCCTGGCTGCTGTCGCCTGAGGAACTGGCAAACGTCCAGGCGCGCATCGCCACCGGCGCCACCGAGGAATACCGGCTGCAACGCCCCGCGCCCCTGCTGATCGCCTACTGGACGGTCGAGGCCAGCGACACCGGCCAGCTGCGTTACGCCCCCGACATCTATGGCTGGGACGCACGACTGATCGCGGCCTTGCCGGCGGATACGCGGTAAAGCGGCAGTCCGATAGGGCCGCAGCGATGCAACTGTGCTTAGATATCTGACTATTCCAATCACTCAATGGAGATGCAGCACATGGAAATCGGCAGTGTCATTGTTCTCTTCGTCGGCCTCGCCGTCGCCATCGTCTTTATGGGCTTCAAGGTCGTGCCCCAGGGCTTCGAGTGGACGGTGGAGCGCTTCGGCCGCTACACCAACACCCTGAAGCCGGGCCTGAACATCATAGTGCCGATCATGGACAAGGTCGGACGCAAGCTTAACGTGATGGAAAACGTGCTGGATATTCCGCCCCAGGAAGTGATCACCGCCGATAACGCGACTGTGCAGATAGATGCCATCTGCTTCTTCCAGATCATTAACTCGGCCCAGGCCGCCTACGAGGTGAACAACCTCGAACATGCCATCCGCAACCTGGTGATGACCAATATCCGCACCGTGCTCGGCTCCATGGAACTGGACGCCATGCTCGGCCAGCGCGATGCGATCAACGAGAAACTGCTGCGCACAGTGGATGAGGCCACCGCGCCCTGGGGGATCAAGATCACCCGCATCGAGATCAAGGACATCAGCCCGCCCGCCGATCTGATGGCCGCCATGTCCGGGCAGATGAAAGCCGAACGCATCAAGCGTGCGCAGATCCTCGAAGCCGAAGGCCTGCGCGCCGCCGCCATCCTCACCGCCGAAGGGCAGAAACAGGGCGACATCCTCAAGGCCGAAGGCCAGCGCCAGGCCGCCTTCCTCGAAGCCGAGGCGCGCGAGCGGGCCGCCCAGGCCGAAGCGGAAGCCACGCGCATGGTTTCCGAGGCCATCGCCAAGGGTAACGTGCAGGCGGTCAACTACTTCGTCGCGCAGAAATACATCGAGGCCTTGGGCCAGTTGGCCAGCGCCAATAACAGCAAGGTGATCCTCATGCCGCTGGAAGCCAGCCAGGTGATAGGCGCGGTCGGCGGCATCAGCGAAATAGTCAAAGCCACCTTCGGTGAGAAGAAGGGTTAAGCGATGTGGGAGTCTCTGCAACACCTGTCGCACTGGAACTGGCTGGCCATCGGCACCCTGCTGCTGATCCTGGAAGTCTTCGGCGCCGGCGGCTACCTGCTGTGGATCGGCCTGGCGGGCGCCTGCGTGGGCCTGCTGACCTTCCTCTTCCCTGCACTGCCCTGGACCGCGCAGTTCATCCTGTTCGGCCTGCTCTCGGTGCTCACCGCGGTGCTCTGGTGGCATCGTCAGCGCAGCGCCGCCAAGCCCTCCGATCAACCCGGGCTGAACCAGCGCGGCAGCGAACTGCAAGGCCGTCAGTTTGTCCTGCATGAGGCCATCCTCGACGGCCGCGGCAAGATCAAGGCCGGCGACTCGCTGTGGCTGGTCAGCGGCCCCGACCTGCCGGTCGGCAGCGCGGTCAAGGTGGTCGGCCAGGACGGGGTGATTCTTAAGGTCGAGGCCTGCCAATGAGCCCGCAGCAGATTGCGCCGCTGCCCGCGGCGCAGGATGCGGCCGCCCTGGACCTGCTCGACCAAGCCTTCGCCACGGACCCGACGCTCGGCTGGTATCTGTTCAGCCAGCGCTCGGACTACGCCCAGCGCAGGCGCGCCTACCTGCAGATCTACCAGGACCTGCACCGCGCCAACCGCCTGCCCATTCTGGCGGCCTGGCAGGCCGACCAGTTGCTCGGAGTGAGCTACTACAACCCGGGACGGCAACCCATCGACCCGGACAGCCTGCAGCGGGCCGGCCAGGCCATCCACGAGTACTGCGGGGCGCCCAGCCTGGAGCGCCTCGACCTGCTGCTCGAACACTTCGAACGGCAGCTCGGCGCCACGGACTTCGCCCTGATCGAGTTCATCGGTGTGGCCAGCGGCCAGCAAGGCCGCGGTATCGGCAGCGCCTTGCTGGCGCAGACCCTGGCCGACTGCCGGCAACAGGCTTGCCCCGGGGTGGCCCTGGAAACCGGCGAGGCGCGCAATATCGGGCTATATCGGCGCCACGGCTTTCAGTTGAGTGGCCAGCTGCAACTGCCGGGGTTGCAGCAGCACTACCTGCTACAGAGTTGGCAATCCCCAGCCTGAGCTGAAAAGGCTATATCCCAGGAGCCGAACCTTTGTCGGGTGGCCTCGTAGGTTGGGTTGAGGAGCGCAGCGACGAAACCCAACGGCGATGGTTTGACCGTCATTACCTATTGGTGCCTGATTGGGCTTCGCACAGCTCAGCCCAACCTACTCCCAGCGGCGGCGATCAGGCGTCGCTGTCGGCCGCGGCCTTGTACGCGACGGCGTCGAGCAGCTTGTCCAGCTCACTGGCGTCGCTCGGCTTGAGCTTGAAGAACCAGCTGCCGTATGGGTCGCTGTTGACGCTTTCCGGGCTGTCGGCCAGGCCTTCGTTGATCGCTATCACCTCACCGGAGACCGGCGCGTAGATATCCGAGGCGGCCTTGACCGATTCCACCACGCCCGCTTCCTGGCCCGCGCTCAGACTCTTGCCGACTTCCGGCAACTCGATAAATACCACATCACCCAGGGCTTCCTGAGCGTGATCGGAAATGCCCACGGTAACGCTGCCATCGGCTTCCAGGCGCGCCCACTCGTGGCTGGCGGCGTAACGCAGATCGGCGGGGATAGTGCTCATGTGTCGTTCCTCATCTGGCATGACGGCGACCACGCCGTCATGGAAATTTAGCAGGCGTTAGCCATAGCGAAAGAAAGTCTTTGCCTCATAACGAGTGCAACCGCAGCCAAAGGCTGGCGGCGTTTCCCAGATCCATTGGGGCGCGGGCTTCGGCAGCATCACGCGCGAAGCCCGCAGTAGTTCTTAGATCAGTGCCTTGCCGTTGCGCACAAAGGTGGGTTTGACCACCCGCACCGGGTACCACTTGCCGCGGATCTCCACCTCGGCGCGCTCGCTGGTCGCCGCCGGCACCCGGGCCAGGGCGATGGACTTGCCCAGGGTCGGGGAGAAGCTGCCGCTGGTGATCTCGCCTTCGCCGACGCCGGCCACCCGCACCACCTGGTGGGCGCGCAACACACCACGTTCTTCCAGCACCAGGCCGACCAGCTTGGAGGCGACGCCCTCGGCCTTCTGCTTCTGCAGCGCGGCGCGGCCGACAAAGCCACGGCTGGCGGGCTCCCAGGCGATGGTCCAGGCCATATTGGCGGCCAGCGGGGTGACGCTCTCGTCCATATCCTGGCCGTACAGGTTCATCCCGGCTTCCAGGCGCAGGGTATCGCGGGCGCCCAGGCCTATGGGCACGATACCGGCGCCCACCAGCTCATTGAGAAAGGCCACCACCTCAAAGGCCGGCAGCATGATTTCCAAGCCGTCTTCGCCGGTATAGCCGGTGCGCGCGATAAACCAGTCGCCGTCGGGCTGGCCTTCGAAGGGCTTGAGGCTGTGGATCAGGCTGGCGCGCGACTGGCTGACCAGCTCGGCGGTTTTATTGCGCGCCTGCGGCCCCTGGATCGCCAGCATGGCCAGCTCGCTGCGTTCGCGCAGCTCGACGGCGAAGTCGGCGCTCTGCAGGCGCATCCAGGCCAGGTCCTTGTCGCGGGTCGAGGCATTGACCACCAGCCGGTAACCCGGCTGTTCATCAGAAGAGCCGGTGAGATAGACGATCAGGTCGTCCACCACCCCACCCTGCTCATTCAGCATGCCGCTGTATAGGGCCTTGCCGACGCTCTGCAAGCGCTCGATATCGTTGGCCAGCAAATGCTGCAGATAGGCCTTGGCCTGGCTGCCACTGACATCCACCACTGTCATGTGCGACACATCGAAGACCCCGCAATCGCGCCGCACCTGATGGTGCTCCTCGACCTGCGAGCCATAGTGCAGCGGCATGTCCCAACCGCCGAAGTCGACCATCTTGGCACCCAAGGCGAGGTGCAGGTCATAGAGAGGTGTGCGCTGTCCCATGGGTGTCTCCTTGCGGGCTGGGCAGTGCGGCGGCAACCCGGCGGAGCCCTTAAAACGGGGCGCCGCGCGGGCTATCGAGGTGACGGGCCGCTGCGAATGGCGCGCATTGTAGCCGCAACACCTGGGCGGGTCATCCTGGTCTTGGCTGTACTGACGCAGGCTTAACTCAGCGATTACCAGGCAGCGAGCTTTCGCTCGTCTGGTAAGTTACGCCGCTACGCGGCCCACCCTAGCCAAGCCGCCGCGCCGAGCGGCGGATCAGCAGTATCACCGGCAGCAAACCGACCAGCACCAGGGTCAGGGCCGGCAGCGCGGCGCGCGCCCATTCGCCTTCGCTGGTCATCTCGAACACCCGCACCGACAGGGTGTCCCAGCCGAAGGGGCGCATCAGCAGGGTCGCCGGCATTTCCTTGAGCACATCGACAAACACCAACAGCGCCGCCGACAGCGCGCCGGGCACCAGCAGCGGCAGATAGACCCGGAAGAACAAGCCGAAGCCCGCGACACCCAGGCTGCGCGAGGCCTCGGGCAGCGACGGGCGAATGCGCGCCAGGCTGTTTTCCAGGGGCCCATAGGCCACCGCCATAAAGCGCACCAGATAGGCCAGCAGCAAGGCCGACAGGCTGCCGAGCAGGATCGGCTTGCCGGCGCCGCCTAGCCAGCTGGACAGCGGGATCACCAGCTCGCGATCCAGGTAACTGAAGGCCAGCATGATCGCCACCGCCAGCATCGAGCCGGGCAAGGCATAACCCAGATTGGCCAGGCCGACGGTGGAACGCATCAGCCGGGTCGGCGCCAGGCGCCGGGCGAAGGCCAGCAGCAGGGCCACGCTGACGGTGATCAGCGCCGCCATGCCGCCCAGGTAGAGGGTGTGCAGGATCAGCGCGCTGTAGCGCTCGTCCAGATCGAAACGGCCGCGCTGCCAGAACCACACCAAGAGTTGCAGCACTGGAATCACGAAGCCGCAGGCGAACACCAGGCCGCACCAGGCACTGGCCGCCAGCGCCTGGCCACCCTTGAGGTGGTACAGCGCCTTGCCCCGCGGCCGCTCGTTGACCGGGCGTACCGCACCGCGGGCACGCCGTTCGCCATAGAGCACCAGCATCACCGCCAGCAGCAACAGGCTGGCCAACTGGGTGGCGCTGGTCAGGCTGTAGAAGCCGTACCAGGTCTTGTAGATGGCGGTGGTGAAGGTGTCGAAGTTGAACACCGAGACCGCGCCGAAATCCGCCAGGGTTTCCATGATCGCCAAGGCCAGGCCGGCGCCAACCGCCGGGCGCGCCATCGGCAGGGCCACCCGCCAGAACGCCCGCCAGGGGCTCAGGCCGAGCACCCGTGCCGCCTCCATCAAACCCTTGCCCTGGGCCAGGAAGGCGTTACGCGCGAGCAGGTAGACATAGGGGTAGAACACCAGCACCAGGACTATGATCACCCCGCCGGTGGAGCGCACCCGCGGCAACCGCAGCCCGCTGCCGAACCAGTCGCGCAGCAGGCTCTGCAGCGGCCCGGCAAAGTCCAGCAGGCCGACAAAGACGAAGGCCAGCACATAAGCCGGAATGGCGAACGGCAGCATCAGCGCCCAGTCCAGCCAGCGCCTGCCGGGGAACTCGCAGAGGCTGGTCAGCCAGGCCAGGCTGACACCCAGCCCAGTTACCCCGACGCCCACCCCCAGCACCAGCACCAGGGTATTACCGAGCAGGCGCGGCAACTGGGTCTGCCACAGGTGCGTCCAGATCTGCCGGTCGATCTCATGCCAGCTGAACAGCAGGACGCTCAGCGGCAGCAAGACCAACAGGGCGACGGCAAAGGCGATGGGATACCAGCGACGCTGGGCAGGATGGGCCACGCAGAATCCTCAAGACGAAAAACACAACGCCCCGGACTAAGCCGGGGCGCCGAGTATAACGGCAAGCTGCAAGCTGCAAGCTGCAAGCTGCAAGCTGCAAGCTGCAAGCTGCAAGCGAATCAAGGTGGGCGGTGCCCGCAGCCCGTCAAGGCTCTTTCGCTCTTGCTTGCAGCTAATGGCTTATGGCTTGCGCTGGCGGCCTCCGGCCGCCTCAATTCCAGCCGGCGCGATCCATCAGCATGGTGGCTTCGGCCTGGCGTTTGCCCGCCACTTCCAGCGGAATGGCGTCGGCCTTGAAGCTGCCCCAGGCCGCCACTTCGGCGGAAGCAGGGACTTTCGGGTTGGCCGGGAACTCCTGATTGAGGCTGGCGAACAGGCCCTGGGCTTCCTCGGTGGTCATCCACTCCAGCAGCTTCTGCGCGGCTTCAGCGTGCGGCGCATGCTGGGTCACGCCGGCACCGGACAGGTTGACGTGCACGCCACGGTCGCTCTGGTTAGGCCAGAACAGCTTGGCCTTCAGGTCAGGCTGCTGCTTGTGCAGGCGCCCGAAGTAGTAGGTGTTGACCATGCCGACATCGCACTGGCCGGCATCTATGGCCTGGATCAGCGCGGTATCGTCGGCGAACACGTCGGTGGCCAGGTTGCTCACCCAAGCCTTGATGAGTTCTTCGGTCTTGGCCGCGCCATGGGTCTCGATCAGGGTGGCGGTCAGCGACTGGTTGTAGACCTTCTTGCTGGAGCGCAGGCACAGGCGGCCTTCCCAGCTCTTCTCCGCCAGGGCTTCGTAGGAGCTCAACTCGCCCGCCTTGACCCGCTCGGGGGAGTAGACGATGGTCCGCGCGCGCAGCGACAGGCCGGTCCAGGCGCCGGTGCTGGAACGATACTGCGGCGGGATATTGGCCTCGATCACCTGGGATTGCAGCGGCTTGAGCACGCCTTCCTGCTCGGCCTGCCAGAGGTTGCCGGCATCCACTGTGATCAGCATATCGGCCGGAGTGTTCTCGCCTTCGGCCTTCAGACGCGCCAGCAGCGGGGCTTCCTTGTCGGTGATGAACTTCACCGGCACACCGGTCTTGGCGGTGTAGGCATCGAATACCGGCTTGATCAGCTCATCGATACGCGCGGTGTAGACCACCACCTCATCGGCGGCCTGGACCGCGCCAGCCAGCGCAGTGAGGGTGAGAGCGGCGAAAAAACGCTTGCTGAGCTGCATGGGTACTGCCCCTTGGGTAGACGAGTTGAGAGGCTAAATACTAGTGAATATTATTTAGCTTCTCAACCAGTTATCACCTGGCGCTTGTAACTGGCGCCAGGGTCAGGCCCGCGCCAGCTCCGGCAGGTCCCCCGACAGCCCCAGGGCCTGCCGCACGAACAAGGCCTTGGCCTCGGGCAGCTCGTCGACCCAGTTGAGCCCGGCATTGCGCAACCAGCGCAGCGGCAGCGGGTCGGCCTGGAACAGGCGCTCGAAGCCTTCCATGGCCGCCATCATCGCCAGGTTGTGCGGCATGCGCCGGCGCTCGTAACGACTCAACACCTTCTCGTCACCCAGGCGCTCGCCGCGCTGCAATGCGTGCAGCAGCACCTCGGCCAGCACCGCCACGTCGAGGAAGCCCAGGTTGACGCCCTGCCCGGCCAGCGGATGGATGCTGTGGGCGGCATCGCCGACCAGCACCAGGCCGTCCTCCACATAGCGCTTGGCGTGACGCTGGCGCAGCGGGATGCACAGGCGCTTATCGGTATGCAGCACCTCACCGAGACGGTGCTCGAAGGCGAAGCCCAGGGCCCGGCAGAAGGCCGCCTCGTCCAGCGCCATCAAACGCTCGGCCTCGCTCGGGGTAACCGACCAGACGATCGAGCACCAGTGTTCGTCCGCCGGCCCGGCCAGAGGCAGAAAGGCCAGCGGGCCGTCATCGGTAAAGCGCTGCCAGGCGGTAGCCTGGTGCGGCTTGGCGCAGCGCACGCTGGTGACTATGGCGTGGTGCAGATAATCCCATTCGCGGGTGGCGCACCCGGCCAGGCGGCGCACCGACGAGTTGGCGCCGTCGGCGGCAACTATCAGGGGCGCGCGCAGTTCACGGCCGTCGCTCAGGCTCAGCAGCCAGCCGTCACCGGAACGGCGCAGCCGCTCCAGGCGGGCATTGGCCAACAGACCGACCGCGCTGTCGTGCAGACGCTCAAGCAGGGCATCCTGGACCACGCGGTTCTCGACTATATGGCCGAGTACCTCGGCATGCACGCTGGCCGCACTGAAGTGGATCTGCCCGGTGCCCGAGCCGTCCCACACCTGCATCTCGCCATAGGCGCAGGCGCGTCGCGCGGCGATGCCAGCCCACACGCCGAGGCGGGTCAGCACCCGCTGGCTGGCCACCGACAGCGCGCTGACCCGCGGTTCGAACGGCGCACTGTGATCGAAGGGTTTGACGCTGAGCGGCCCGCCGTCGATCAGCAGAATCTCCAGCCCCTGTTCCTGCAGCGCCAGCGCCAGGGCGCTACCGACCATGCCCGCGCCAACGATAATCAGATCCGCGTTCATCCTGCTTCCTTAAGAGTGTGCCCGACGCACCTTATTGGGGCCGGGTGCCCAGGCCCATGGCCTGGCGAGCGAACCAGCGTTTGGCCGGCGGCAACAGATCCAGGCCGAGCAGGCCGAGGTTGCGCCCGGCAGCCAGCAACGGCTGGCCGCTGCTGAACAGGCGGGTGACCTGGTCGGAGAAGCCCACCGTCAGCTGCTGATCCAGCTGCTGACTGCGCAGATAACCCTGCAGGGTGGCCAGATCGCCCAGTGGCGCGGCGCTGCCGAGCAGGGTCTCGGCCAGCACCTGGGTGTCACGCAACGACAGGTTATAACCCTGGCCGGCGATCGGGTGCAGGCTGTGCGCGGCATTGCCGAGCACCACCAGATGCTGGCGCACCTGCTCCTTGGCCGCCGTCAGGGCCAGGGGATAGAGATGGCGCGTACCGACCTGACGCAGGCTGCCCAGGCGATAGCCGAAGGCCTGCTGCAGCTCATCGAGAAAACGCCCTTCGTCCAATGCCAGCAAGCGTTCGGCTTGCTCCGTGCTGCGCGTCCACACCAGGGCGCAGCGGTTATCCGCCAGCGGCAGCAGGGCCATCGGCCCTTCTTCGGTGAAGCGTTCGAAGGCCAGACCTCCGTGGGGCTCTTGCGGGGTGATATTGGCGATCAGCGCGCTCTGCCCATAGGGCAGATGGCTGACGTCTATGCCCAGTTGCTCGCGCAGACCGGAGCGACCGCCTTCGGCGAGAATCGCCAGGCTGCACTCCAGCGTCGCACCCTCGTCCAGACTTAGCCGATAACCATCGGCCAAGGCCTGCAGGCGCGTTACCTGGGCTGGGCTGCGCCAGTGCACCACCTGCTGATCCATGGCCTGCCACAGGCACTCGCCGAGCCAGGCGTTTTCCACCACATAGCCCAGGGCCGGCACGCCTTCTTCCTCGGCGCTCAAGCGCGCCGCGGCGAAGCGACCGCGATCGGACACATGGATCTGCTGGATCGGCTCGGCGCGCTGACTGATCCGCTGCCACAGGCCGAGGCGCTGATAGATCTGCTGCGAGCCGAACGACAACGCGGTCGAGCGGGCGTCGTAGCTGGGCTGGTAGCCAGAGCCCGGGGTGAATGGCTCGATCAGGCAAATGCGCCAACCGCGCCGCTTGGCTTCGCCTTGCAGGGCCACGGCCAGGCTGGCGCCAACCAGGCCGCCGCCGATAATGGCCAAGTCTACCCGCTCCATCAGATCAGCCTCGCCGAGCAGATAGGCGCCAAGCTGGCACCGAGCCGTTCAATTCCACCGCCGATAATCGCGATATCCACCCGCTGCATAGGTTAGGCCGCCACGGTACGGGCGGCGGCCATCAGCGCCTCGATTTCGGCCACGGTCTTCGGCACGCCGGTGGTGAGGACTTCGCAGCCGCTCTTGGTCACCACCACATCGTCTTCGATGCGCACGCCGATGCCGCGCCACTTCTTCGCCACGTCCTGGTTG